>JAQWSX010000082.1 GCA_029242935.1 Akkermansiaceae bacterium | reverse complement strand
CCGGAATTCACCTAACCCGGTTTACCGCCGACGTTACCTTCTCACCATCGCACGAATTCCGGGAAGAGAGATTGAGGCCTACGAGGAAATGGTAAGGTTGGTGAGCGATTCAGATCCTCGTCATTTTTCCACTCCCACGTTTCGCGTCCTCGTGTTGATTCTTGGGAGTAACCCTGAGCTTCCTGATGGTGCTCTTCGCCCCCCGGTAGATGTAATTTATAACAACCTCGAAAAGGCCTATGAGGAGCTCTATAATTACTGGAATAGGATTAAAAATGATGGTTTTTACGCTGGGAATTACAAGGTGCTCATGAAGCAATTAATTGATAGATTGAAGGTTCCAGATTCCCTCAACCCTTTCGTAACCGAACCCAAACGACCGCTCTATCCTAGTGTCTGGCGGAAGGAGTTTGAAAAGAGAGATAGAGATAGTTCGCCTCAATGAATGAAGGGCGGCGGGAGCTCAAAACCAGAGTGTTATCTAACTTTTTCAGTTGGCGAAGGGCTGGCAATCGTTAATATTTCCCTCTCGCTTATGCGCATCGCTCTGTTCGGAGATATTCACGCCAACCTGGAGGCCCTTGACGCCGTCTTAGTGGACGCTGCGCAACAGGGGTGTACCGACCACGTTTGTATGGGTGACATTGTCGGCTATAACGCGGATCCTTCTGCTTGTCTGGAACGGGTGCGCGAAAATCACTGGCCAGTCGTAAAAGGGAATCATGATGAAGATGCTTCGGGCAATCATGGTCTGGATAGCATGAATCCGGTGGCGGCTTCGGCATTGAAGTGGACTAGGGAACAGCTCACAGATGAGCAACGGGATTGGCTTCGCAAAATCAGAATGGTTCGGCAGGTAGAAAATTTCACGGTCGTCCACTCTACGCTGGATCAGCCACAGTCGTGGAATTATGTGACTAACAAGTTCGATGCGATTTCCAACTTTTCTTATCAGTTTACGAATCTCTGCTTTCACGGTCACACTCATGTCCCTCGGGTTTTTGTTCGTGATTCGAAAGTGTCGGAAGTTGAGGCTGATACGGTAGTGATCGAACCGGGGATGAAGTATTTTATCAACACCGGATCCGTTGGTCAGCCTCGTGATGGCGATTGGCGTGCCTGCTATGTCATTTATGACATGCCCACTTCAACGGTGACTTTCCGTCGCATCGAGTATGACCTCGCTGCTACCCAAGAAAAAATTCGCGCTGCGGGCCTTCCTGATGTTCTCGCCGATCGTCTTGCACAGGGCCGCTAGTTTTTGTTTACGCCTTTTTGGCGACCTCTTTCTTTCGTTCCCAAGCTGTGCTGACCGTGATTTCCGGAAGTCTATTCAATTCTGATACCAAGTTCGTTGCGTGCTTTTTCCAATCCTTTCTGGCGGATGATCTCAAGCGGGTCGGTTCCGCTTTCTTTGAGTTGATGTTCGGAAAAAAACTCGGTAAGGGGGATTCGGTTGGGTGCGGGTGGTGTCTCTTGAGAGTTCATGGTAACATCCCCAAACGATTCTTTGGCGATATCGATCGATGAACCGGCTCTAATTTCCAAGAGTTGGCCGCCCGTGCCAAGAGTTGTGGCGCGTGGGACATGTTGTCCGACTTTCACGTCGATTCCTGTAAGGCCGGTATAGAAAGTTTGCACAATGGATTCGTCGGGTAGGCGGTGGCCAAGAAGAACGGCCTTTCCGTTGTAGCCATTTGGATTTCCCGTGAAAAGAACCAGTCCGGTTCCAGCAGCCTGAGCGTTATTACTATCTGAATTTGTAAACCCCCGAGCGGTGGGGAGGCGGTAGAGCTCCATGGGTGACATGGTGCTGAGGTTGGGCTGAAATTTTGTTGTTTTGAATTTGGTTGGGCTTCCACCTCCATCATCAGTGGTTGTAATCGGATAACCCGCAACCGAGTCGGCCTCCTGCCAGGTTCGCAGAGAGTGGGCGAAGTATTTTATAGGCTCTTTTTGATGGAAAACCCCAATGACAAGAAAGGTGACGCCCAGAATGATGAGGGCGGTAATAATAACCTGATGTCGTTTGATCTTCATCGTGAGGTGATTCTGGCTGGAGTCATTGAAAATAAAAAGGCACGAATCAGGGCCCTTCCCCAATCGTGCCTGATTCGTGGTCGAGTTCGCTGCGACTAGAGTTCTTTTACGTAGATGTTACGCCACTGGACGGGAGCGCCGTGGGTTTGTAACTGGATTGGCCCGGCTTTTGGAAGTGGACCTTTCTTGTCGAAATAGTTGTAAAGTTTGGCCTGATCAACAATGAGCTTTTCGTTGAGGTGGATGGTGACCTTTTCGCCGACTAGTTTGATTACAATAGCGTTCCATTCGCCTACGGGCTTGTCGGCGTGAACGAGTGGCTCTCGGCCGGGAGTGCCTTTTGGATTATTCCAAAGTCCGCCAGAACCCTTCTTGGCGCCATGTCTCCAGCTGCCCCCGGCTTCGGTGGTGTCCCAAAGTTGGACTTGGGGAATGCCACGAAGGTAAATTCCGCTGTCGGCCTTGGGGTCGAGTTTGAATTCAAGGCGAAGTTCGAAGTCCGAGTAGTTTTTCTCAGTGGTGAGGAAGAGTCCGTGGCCGTCGTTGTGGATGATGCCATCGCCGACTTTCCAGTGCTTTGCGATATTTTCGAGGCTCTTCTTTTTTTTGTCTACAAGTTTTTCTGCCGGGAGGGCGAGGTATTTTGCAGGGTTTTCAGTGGCAGCTCCCCACCAGCCGGTGAAGTTCTGGCCATTAAAAAGAGAGGTGAATCCTTCGGGGGGGGCGGCGAAGAGAGGAGTGATCAGAAGGGTGAACCCAAGCAATATTGTTTTCATACGGGGAAAATACACATTTTTGAGGAAAGCTTTATCACGAAAATGGAAAAAGTCGGGGAAGCTTGATCTGGGGCAAATTTTTCGATCGTACCGGTTCGGTTTGAAAAATATCCATAAATGGGTTAAACTCGCCCCGATATGAAAAAAGCAATTTCCCTCGCGTTGGTCGGCGCTCTCGGATTCGGGATCTACGTTTATGCGCAGGATAAAACGAAATCTGCGATGCCGGTTGCCAAGGAAGTGCCCAAAGCGATCGCCAAGGAAGATGTTGCCAAGCTGACTGATGAAGAGTGGAAAAAGCGTCTTACCCCGGAGCAGTACCGGATATTGCGCCAGGCCGGGACCGAGCGTTCGAATGGCCAGATTTACAAAGAGTTCAAAGCCCAAGGCGGTGGAACCTACTACTGCGCCGGTTGCAACACCGAGCTTTTTTCTTCGAAGGAGAAGTTCGATTCCCATTGCGGCTGGCCTTCATTTTATGATCCATCGAAGGCCAAAAACGTGAAGACGAAAGTCGATCGTAGTGGTTTCATGGTTCGGACCGAAGTGATCTGTGCCGTTTGTGATGGTCATCTCGGTCACATCTTCGTTGGGGAAGGTTTTAATACGCCAACCGACAAGCGTTACTGCATTAACGGAACAGCTTTAAAGTTTGTTCCCGCTAAAGTTGTGGAGACGGCTAAGAAGAAAGAGGCTGAACAAAAGAAGCCTAAAGAATCGAAAGAAAAGAAAGGTGAGTAGCAACCTCCCTGCTTGCCCCATGGCTCTCGTTGCAGCCAAATTTCATTTCTATTTTGCTCCCGGTGATGGGGCGCCTGCCATTTAGGTAAGCCACTTAAACGGTGAGGATTTGTGGAAGGAGATACCGACATGATAGCAGCCGACAACAGCTGGTGTTTGGCTTTTGAATCTGCTACTTGCTTCAAGTATGAGTATCAGTTCGATAATTACCGCAGCTATTTTTTCCGGTTTGTTTGTGCCTCTCAGTGCCGAGACGCGGTTGCGGGTTGGGCATGCCCATAGTCCAACGGAGGCGAAGGCGGAGCTCGCCGGGCTTAAGAAAAGTTATCCAGATCTGTTGGCTTGGCAAAAAAGGAAGGAGCGGCTGCTTAATGGGATTCTTGAAGGGGCGAAGTTGACTAAACTTCCAGCAAAAACCCTCCTTAACCCCAGGCATTCGAATAAGCGGACTTACAAAGGCTACACTGCCGAAAGCGTAGCCTTTGAAAGTTCTCCGGGCTTCTTCGTCACGGGAACACTTTATGAGCCGACCGCAAAGTTTAAGTCCTATGCGGGGCTGCTTTGCCCGCATGGCCATGGTGGCCGGTTTAAAGCGAGTCGACAGGCGAGATGCGCTGCCTTCGCACGGATGGGCGCCAAGGTCTTTCTTTATGACATGGTCGGTTACGGGGACTGGAAAGAAGCGGGATGGGATCATCGCAAGACACCGGAAGTGTTAAGATTACAGACGTGGAACAGCATACGAGCTCTTGACCTTATCTTGTCGCTTCCTGGGGTGGATGCCAGACGGATTGGCATGACTGGTTGTTCTGGTGGAGGAACCCAAACTTTCATCCTTGCTGCAATTGACGAACGGATTGCGGTCAGCGTGCCGGTTTGCCAAGTTTCGGCCCACTTTTTTGGAGGCTGTGTTTGTGAGAGTGGAATGCCAGTCCAT
>JAQWSX010000071.1 GCA_029242935.1 Akkermansiaceae bacterium | reverse complement strand
TGAGCCTCACCCGGCCCGTTCACTGATCCGATAATCCTGTTGAATCTCGCTCCCTCGCCCGGATTCCCGGCTTAGCAGCCAGCCTATTAAGTAGTCGCCCCGCCCCGTAATAGGCGTCAAGATTGGGACGTTGCTGTCAATTAAGCAGCAAGTGCGAGCTCGTTAGAGTCTGCAATTATTTGTTTTGAACGGCTTTTTAAAGAGGCCAACCGATCAACCTCTACGTGCAGCCAGCGTTTCAAGCATCCAGTCGAAACCAGAACGCCCCCACAAGCTGGATCATTGATGCATTATGAAACTAATTTATTCAAGCGGAATCGCGTTTCTGCCATAGATTCCCTTAGTTCCTCTTCTCATGACCTTTCGCAAGATTACGTCTACTCTCTGCCTAATTCCTCTAGTTTCCAACTCCGAGCCCTTAATCACTCTTCAGGAAGCCAACGGCACCGACAAGCTTCGTGTCGAGCTCCTCAACCTAGAAAGAGAGATTGCGCTCCTAAGGCGTTCCGATGGACAGGAATTCAAGACCCCTTTGTCTTATTTATCTGAAGAGTCCCGCAACGATATCCGAAACACCTGGACGACCCATCGAGAAAAGATTGAGAAATACCTTAAACCGCTGAACGAAGCGCTCAGCCACCAGCTTTTCGCCAGCAATGGAAATATCTGGAATGAACCTGCTCGCGATGTCGCCCGCCGACTACGCCTTCCAACTGAGTCAGAAACACCATTTACCAGTAGCTATCGGCTCTACACGCGGGGATCCTATTCCCTCGCTGGAGCCAAACCAAAAACCGTCGTAACCTATGGCGATCATGAAGGCCGGACCCTCTCGCTCTCTATCATTTATTCTAACAAGGGTGATTCCCTCAGCACTGTGGGCGCTGGTGAAGACCACTTCAAAAATAATGGAAAAGAAATTGATCGCAACACCCTCGAAGGTGCCATGATTTATGACGAAGCGTCTATTTCAAGGACCATCACCTCGGTGCTCGGCGAACCAAGCGAACAACGTATACTTGGCCAAGGCAATGATAAGCACAAAGTCAAACGCTGGGATTGGAACGGCCACTCCTTTCTTTTAGCACACGTAAAAGAAGAATATGTGAGACTTAGTGTTGTCCGGGCCTCCTTTGCCGACGGTGGAGGTCGTTTTTCCCGTGTCAGCGACGGCGAAATGAAAGCACGCCTCAAAAAGAATGTGTCCCGTGAATCCAATGGGGATGTCCAGATAAAGAACATCCCCATGGTAGACCAAGGCCCAAAAGGATATTGTGCACCTGCAACCTTCGAGCGTGCGATGCGACACGCCGGAGTTCCTTCCGACATGTATCTTCTCGCGACGCTTGCAACCGAGGGAGGCGGAGGAACAAACACCCGGAAACTCTACCAAGAAGTTGCCTTCACGACTCGAAGCAAAGGAGGTCGCACCGCGCGTGAGATCGCGCTCAAGTCACTCGCTCCGAATAAGATCAAACGTTACCTTGATAAGGGAATCCCTATTCTGTGGCAGATGTGCAGCCTGCCCGGTTACAATCAAGTCGCAAATGCCCGCACTCGGAGCAGACGCAATGTCACTAACTGGACGGACTACGCTTCAAAGATTGCAATCGCAGCCGAAAAAAACTCTGAAGCATTACAGGCCAAAGCCAACTTCCACCTCTGCATGATCATTGGTTACAACGAAGAGACCAATGAAATCGCCGTCAGTGATTCGTGGGGAAAAAATTACTCTATCCGCTGGGTCCATGTCGATGAAGCTGAAGCCGTGAATAACAAGGGCGGCTACGTGATCGACATCTAGATCCCGTCGAAGGTCAAAATCACCGGGTTGTGATCCGAGTCTACTGGATCGCTAGCGGCCGGAACTTCAAGCTTTGCTTTTTTGATCAAAGGACTCGTAAAGATGTGATCGATCCTCAGCCCGTCATTCAAACCAGCCTTCCAAAAATTAAAGGTCTGCTTCTGCTTTTCGCCGCCATGATCAACTAAAGCGCCCGACCCAGTAAGAACCTTAATCGCGGGATTCGTAGTGGTCGCATTGAAATCCCCCATTAATATTACAGGATCATCGGAGTGCTTCCGTTCCGAAACTCTTTTCAAGATCAATTCGGCCGCCTTCTCGCGTGACGGCTGACTTTGGTGGTCCCAGTGTGTGTTATAGACATAAAGTGATTTACCCTCTTTCCCGACCAGCCTCACCCAGGAGCAAATCCGCGTGACACGATTCCCCCAAGTCATACTCCCGGGTTTTTTTGGCGTGTCTGAAAGCCAAAACGTCCCCTGCTCCGCCATATCGGCCTTCCATATTTCAGGGTCAAAAAAGATTGGAGAATACTCCCCACGCTTCTTTCCATCATCACGACCAACTCCGATCTGAACGAATTTAGGGAGCCCCCTTTTGACATCTTCACCCTGATTATGCTTCGCTTCTTGAAGCCCGATAATTGAGAAGCTTCCTTTTTTGAGAAACTCCACAACGCGCGGCGAGCGCCTCTTCCAATCCCGCTCACCCCGATCGCCATTCGTATCCTGACGAACATTATAAGTCACTACTTTGACCTCACCCGTCACCGGAAGAAACATTAAGAAAAACAAGAAGAAGATTTTCATCCTCGTTCAGCTTAATAGCTTTTCCTTAAGGTGGCGAGCACGCGCTTCCACATCATGACCACCCACCACATTAACGTGGCCAAGCTTACGCCGTTCACCAAGGCTGCTCTTTCCATAAAGGTGCAACTTCGCACCTTCGGTCGCACAAATTTCGCTGGTCTTTAAATCTGGATTCCACATGTCACCGAGCAAATTCACCATGACGGTGTTACTCAACAATTCCGTTGAGCCCAGCGGAAGCCCACAAACAGATCTCAATTGCTGCTCAAACTGTGAAGTCACACAACCATTCATGGTGTAATGGCCTGAGTTGTGCGGACGCGGCGCCATCTCATTCACCACCACACGACCCGATTTCTCGACAAAAAACTCAACCGCAAGAAGCCCCCGATAGTCCAACTCCTCCGCCAAACGAATCGCGGTCGATTCAGCCTCCGCCAAGGTTTCTACAGAAACCCGTGCTGGGACAATTGTAAGATCAAGGATATGGTTCCGGTGTTCATTCTCCGCTACCGGAAACGCCAAACAAGAACCACCTTGGTCGCGTGCTACTAAGACGGAGACCTCGCACTGGAAATCAACAAACCCTTCAAGAACCGAAGGCTCACCTCGCACCGATTCCCAAGCTTCTTCTAATTCGTCAACTGAAGTAATTTTAACTTGTCCCTTGCCATCATAACCAAAGGCTGCCGTCTTCAAGACCGTATCCGGCCCAATTTCCTCATATGCTACTTCAAGCTCAGCGAAAGAATTCACTAACATGAAAGGCGCACAAGGAATCCCGTGCTCCCGGAAAAACGTCTTCTCACGTGAACGATGCTGGCTAACTCCAATACTTTCAGCTGAAGGATAAAGTCCAACTGCCTCTTCGACAGCCCTTAAAGTTTCCAGAGGAATATTTTCAAACTCCACCGTTGCCACATCGACTTGGTGGCAAAACTCTTCGTGCGCTTCAACATCGTCAAAATTACGCTTTAAAACTAGGTCAGCCACGCCCTCCGTTGACTCTGCAGTCGGCGTCCCACTCCAAACCACCGTTCTCACACCCATTCGCTTCGCATCGAGGCACAACATTCGGGCAAGCTGCCCTCCCCCCAAAATTCCTAGCGTCATCATTAGGATTGAGGTGGCAAAACTTTTTCAAGCACCGTGTCCCGTTGGTCGTCCCTAAATTCCTGGAGTTTACAAGCCAAGTCCTGATCGTTAGTCGCTAAAATCGAAACGGCCGACAGCCCGGCATTACCCGCTCCTGCATCGCCAATCGCGAAAGTCGCCACCGGAATTCCCTTCGGCATCTGCACGATGGAAAGGAGGGAATCCATTCCACTTAGCGCCCGCGACTTCACGGGAACACCAAGCACCGGAAGAATGGTCATCGAAGCCACCATCCCAGGAAGGTGTGCTGATCCACCAGCTCCTGCAATAATCACTTTTAAACCACGTTCTTGAGCCGATTTAGAATATTCCACTAACAACTCCGGAGTGCGGTGCGCACTCACCACTCGGGCTTCGTAGGGGACCCCAAATTGCTCCAAAACCTCGACGGCTTTTTCCATGGTTGGCCAATCGGAATCACTTCCCATGACCACACCCACCAAAGGCTGCTCTGTCTCGCTCACAAAAAGAGTATTTAACGGACTAGCTGGCCTTGGCAAGGCTCATGGTTTCTCGATCGAAATCAATTCGATCTCGAAAGTCAGGGTCGCCCGGGCGGAATGACACCTCCAACCCCAGAATCTCCATAACCAAGATCAGACGTAATAAAAAAGCGATACACCGCACCCGGCTTCACAAGCTGAAGTCTCTCCGTCTACCCCTTAATCACCTGATTAAGAGCAAAAACTGTGGGTTGCCCCCTCTCCCGCGAGTTGTCAAAAACCGTTCCATCAGCAAGAGTGCCTAAATAATGCACTTTTACTTTAGAGACCAGCCTCGGACTATCACCTCAATCCGTAAAGGTCTAGTGGCCTCTATTTTCAATAGCAACGAAGATCGTTAACCTTAAATTTTCCGTGGCATCCCTCCTCTCTCCAGCCTAAAACCCCGGTATGGATTCTCTGTTTACACCCGAAGACTCGGCATCGAACGGGATGGAGTCCCATTCCAGCGAACCCCTTGCGGCGCGTATGCGGCCGCACTCGCTTTCTGAGATCGCCGGTCAAAAACACATTTTAGCCGAAGGGAAACTCCTCCGCCGTGCCATCGAGGCTGATCGCTTC
>JAQWSX010000066.1 GCA_029242935.1 Akkermansiaceae bacterium | reverse complement strand
AAATCAGCTGTTTTGGATCCGGCTTGAATCAGCCGATCAAGCACAAGCCCGGTAAAGTGAGCCTTGCTAAAGTTCAGAAACTGGGCGTTTTTTCAAAGCTAGATCAGACTCATGGTTACGCGCTTTTATTGGGCGCGGGGGATGATCCGGGTCTTATCGAATCTCTCCTGGCAGAGACTAGTTTTCGGGTGATTGTGGTCGATTCCCGACCAGAGAAAGTGCGAGAACTAAGGAAGGAAAAATGGACAAACTCTGCAACGGGTGAACATCTCTCGATCATCGAAGCTGACCCGGCTGCTGTCATTTTGCCGTCTTATTTCGCCGAGTTGATTGTGCTGAGCAAATCGACCAAGCTCAAATCCACCCAATTGAAGCGGGTGTATGAATCTCTTCGCCCATTTGGAGGCAAGCTGATGACGCGATCAGACGAACCGCTTCCGGACGACCTTGATCTTGAGGGTGCGAAGCGATCTCGGACCGAATCTGACTGGACTGTGATGACGCGTGAGGGAGCGCTCCCTGGCTCGGCGAACTATGAAGGGAACTGGGAAGAAAGCTGGGACAAAAGAGTGCGCGGTCCTCTTGGGGTCTTATGGTTCGATGACTCCCTCAGCCATTTCAAGCGTTCGCCGCAACCGAAATTTATCGACGGCGTGATGATCTCAACTCCAAAAGACTGGACCGATGAAACAACCCGTACTGGCAAGGTTGATTACCGCTTGCTAGCACCCGTTTTTTCCGATGTTTACACGGGGAGGATCCTGAGTGAGAAAGAAGCGCCTTCGTTGCGAAAGTCATTTTCAAATATTGATCTCGAGACAGTCCAGCCAAGTCAGTATCGCCCACCCAGACAAAAGGACGATTGGAAACCAAAAGCTCCGCAGGCTGGAACACGCACGAATCCAATGACTCTGGAATCCGAGCCCCGCGTTTTTCCAAAAAGCTATGGATGTGACGGTGGGGTGGATTACGGACTTCTCTATACGATGCGATCAGGAACCCCGGCATTCTACGACAAGCAGCTTGAAAGCGGCACCATCAACATTAGCGGCCCCCGGTCCGGCTGTACTAACAGTATTATCCCCGCGAACGGGTTGTTGAACCTTCCTTACTTTTACGAAGGGTGCACTTGCAGTTACCCTCTGCCGATGGCAGTGGCTTTGGTAAGTATGCCTCCCGAATTCGAGCAGTGGGCTTCGTGGGGAGAATTGCCACTCGAGAAGACGCGTGGGAAAATTCAAGTGATTGGGCTCAATCTAGGAGCCCCGGGTGACCGCGTCACTGAGGACGGGACGATGTGGCTGGATCAACCGGAAGTGGGGGGGCCGTCTCCGGAGCTCGATTTTGTAACCATTCCTCCGTTAGCGGATTTGGAAACATTCTATCACCATTCTCTTTTTCAAGAGGGTGGTAAAAGCTGGCCTTGGGTCGCCGGGTCGGGTGTGAGGGGGATTCACTCCGCGACTCTCGGAGGCATTAAACCGGGGAATTATGATGTGCGACTTGTCTTTTGTGAGCCCGATGAACAGGACAAGCCGTCTGTGTTTTCAGTAGCAGTCAATGGAGATCAGATCATTGGCGATTTGAATGTGGTCAAAGAAGCTGGAGGAGTCAGGAAAGGATACGTTCTGGAAGCCACTTCTGTTGGCATCGGGAAGGAGGGAAATCTTCGGATCGATCTTGGCCCAAAAACTGGGAAGACCGTTCTTTCTGGGATCAAGTTACGACGAGCCGACCAGTAAAATGGCAGAATATATGCTTCTTTGCGAAAGAGGCTGGCGGAGGAGGCTTTCCTTGGGTCACTCTACTGAATGGTCACGCCATCGAGGAAGAAGGTCTGCGGCTTACCATCCGAACTCGTAGTGAAATAGAGGGCGGATTTGATACGGGTCAGATTCTTACCAGTGAGATCGATCTCGAATTGTTGCCATTCGCTTGTGAGAGTGAGGTCCTTCTTGCCGCTGAAAGTATCATGGTAGCGCTTGTCGTTTCCGATGTTACCGATCCCGATGTTGACTTTCTCGCCTCCAGCTGCGCCGCGTGCCCAGAAGCTAAGTTTGGTCGCGCCGGTGAGATCGAACCCGCCGGGAGCATCACCCCAATCACCAGTGGGGTGCTGCCAAACCACGCCTGCCCAGCCGGATTCGCTTTGAAAGCTAATCTTTGTGCACTCCTTCCCGACTCTCGGATTCTCGGTCGAGGCTTCGTCCATTTTTAGTTTCGCCGTGTTGCCCATCCAGCCACTCGCGGCCCAGGGTCCATTTTTTGCGGCACCGGTAATCTCCACTGGAGTGTCGAGTTTTTCAGCGGGAATGGGCTTACGCTCACCTTTGATTTTGATGGAAATATTGCCTGTCGCAGCGGAGCCCTTGCCATCGCGGATAAAGGCGTAGATGCGGTAAGTGCCACCGCCCTGAGGGAGTTTGATCTTCGCTTGTTCGTCCGTTGTTCCGGGGAGGATTGCTTTAGGGAACTTTGGTGGGGCCACGCGGAAGTCTCCACCTTCGGCCACTTCCTTCCAGTCTTCAGTAAGGATCCATTGCACATCGAGTGGGTCGTTTTCGGGATCGGTGGCTTTCAGATTCACGGTGATAGTCGATCCGGGATCGAGCTCTTCATTCGGCTGTTCGAGCTCGAGTGACTCGATGATAGGACAGAGATTTCCGGCGGCTTTGTCAGTCCAGAGCTGAGTGAGTTCATCGACCGAAGCTGTTTTTTCACCGGTCGAGAGGAGCATGCCAAACCAAGTCGCAGAGGCCTCCTGCTTTGTCCCCCACATGAAGGCGAAGCTTCCGAGGCAAAGAGGATCGGCAGCGAAGGCTTCGTATGATTTGCGGTAAGCAACGGCCTTTTGGGTGCTCGTGATTTCATCTGGCATATCCCATTTATTTTTGGGCCGCTCCCAAGTTCCGGCAGGGCCGAACTCGGTGATGAGGTAAGGTTTTACTCCACCGCCGTCACGATAGCGCTTAGGAAGCGAAGGTCCGCCACCGTAGGAATTGATTCCGTGAATATCGATGCTTGGGCAGAAGCGATTGAGCCCTTCGATCTGCTTTTTTCCGATCTCCGCAGTGACCGTCATGATGGGATGATCTGGGTCGATCTGCTTCACCTTACGAGCCAGATATTCGATCTGAGTATAAATGGCCGGGTTGGAGGATTTTTCGAATCCTTCCATCTCATTTCCAAGTCCCCAAAGAAGGAGGGCCGGGTGATCTTTGTATTTTTTGACAGCCGCGAAGAGACTCTCGGCTTGGTTTACATTAGAGTCCCAATCAGTGTAGCTGAAGCCATGGCGTTCGTGGCCAAGCCAGAAGCCGAGGGCCACCTTGATTCCCTTGATCTGGGCATCGTCGAGAATGGCTTGGGTGTTTTCATCGATACCCCAGGTCCTTACAGCATTTCCCCCGCTCGCCTTAAGTTTTCCTAGGTCCCCATCGCCGCCTACGCCATGAACCTCAAAGGGTTCACCTTCGACGAGCAAGGTGGCTTTCCCGTCGATCTTCTGGATGGTGACTTTTTCGCCTAGAAGCGGAACAGAAAGCAGAAAAAAGCAGGAGAGGATGGAAAAGGCTTTCATAAGAAGATGCATAAAATTGCATGCCCGGATCAGACGGTCAAATGATTATCGTTCCTACCCCCAATAGCAGAGTTGTGATAGTGGCGAGAGAGAGTTAAAAACTTGTATCTGTTTTTATCACGGCTGTCCCAGAAGATTAAAAGCGTTACTCAGCGAAGTTGTGCTTCAGCCAGTAATGGTTACGTAGATTCCAATAGAGCCACAAAAAGGCTCTTAGCTTTGTGTGACTTTCTAAAGTGGGGGGAGACTACTCTTCGACTCTAAAGAACAAATATTTTTGGTTCTTAATCCCCTCAAAAAGTGAAAATGTTACGGTAATTTCCGATGGATTTTCGGGTTTTTCATCACTCTCGCTAAGGACTTCGTCATCCAATTCATTACTCCAGTCTATGAGGTCAGTGGAGTATTTAACTCGGTAAGAGGAGGAGTTAGTTTTAGGCCAAGTTAAAGT
>JAQWSX010000051.1 GCA_029242935.1 Akkermansiaceae bacterium | reverse complement strand
GAGCTGCCAATTTAGCGAGTCCATTCTCGAGGAGGGTGATGTCGGCATCGAGATAAAGATACCATTCACCAACCGCGGCATCGGCACCTTGTTGGCAAGCCCAAGTCTTGCCTTTCCAACCCGCGGGCATTTCTTTTCCTGAAATAACCGTAGCCCCTAGCTCACGTGCCACAGCGGCAGTCTGGTCAATCGACTGATCGTCGATGACGAGAATCTCAAGTGGTTGGGTGGTTTGGCTGTGAATGGAGCTGAGAAGCTTACCGATGTTATATTCTTCGTCACGAGCCGGTATGATGATGGAAAGTTTTCCAGCGTCGGCCGTTTTTGAGGTGAGATAGCGTGGGCGGCAGAGAGAGAAGAGGATCGCGAAAGAGATCAAAAGTGCGATGACTGGAAGGGCGAGGAACATCTCTCTTTGTAGGGGTTCACAAGCAGGACGCTTATTTTACGAAAGAGGGTGGCGCGCGATAATGCGGTCGGCGCAGTTTTGTCCGGAGAGAATCACCATAGGCATTCCACCACCTGGATTCGTACTGCCACCAGTGAAGTAGAGGTTCTTATATTTAGAGGAAGTCTTGGGAGCCTTGAATCCGTGGTTCCGTTTCCAGTCGGTGACAACACCGTAAATGGAGCCGCGGTTGGAACGATACATTCTTTCGATATCGACTGGAGTGAGAAGGTCTTCGACAACGATACTTTCCCGCAGTCCCTTGATGCCACAGCGCTCCATTTTGTCGAGGCAGCGTTCTTTCAGAGCGACGTAGTCTTCATGGGTGATATTCGAACCCTCACGGAGTGGTGGGATATGTGGAAGAATCTTGATATTGTCAGAACCTTCCGGTGCTTTCGTCGGATCGGTCCGGGTGGGAGCGACGACATAGAGAGTCGGATCCTCTGGAAGTTCCTGTTTTTCGAAGACAGTCTTGAAGTGTTTGTGCTGGTTCTTAGAAAAGAAAAAGTTGTGGTGAGCTAACTGAGGGAAGGGCTTATCTGTTCCGATATGGAGAACGATGCCGGAGCAGGCGGGTGCAAATTTCTGGTCGAGTTTTCGAGTGAAGGCAAGTGGCTCGTTCAAGAGTTTTTGATAGGCCGGGATGACTTCCATGTTACTCACGATAATGTCCGCAGCATGAGAGGTGCCGTCGGCAAGGTTGACTGCGGTGACTTTTTTTTCTTCCTTTGAGATAGTTTGAACGTCGGCGTTGAGGTGAATGGTAATATCCATTTCCTTCATTAATCTCCCAAGACCGTTTGCGAGTTGATACATACCACCACGAACATACCAGAGACCGTAGTCGTATTGGATGATGGGCATCAGGTTCATGTAGCCGGGCGCTTGGAGAGCTGATGATCCAACATACTTGATGAAGTATTCAAAAATCATGCGGAGCTTGGGGTCGCTCAGGCGCTTGGCAATGGACTCGGCCATGGTTGCGCGGTAGTCAATCTTGCCGCCCATGAGGCTGAATTTGTAGTGTTTGATAAACTCCCAGAGATTATCGAGGCCCTTTTCAAAGTAGCCGTTGTTAACGACATCGTATTGCTTGCGACCGTAATCGAGGAAACTTTGGAGTTCAGCCCAATTCTTTTCAAGATCGCCGGGGAGTTTCGCAAGCTCGCCTTTCATGAGCTCGTTTTCCTGATAAAGATCAATGGAGGGTCCATTTTCGAAAAAGTTGCGCCAGTGGGGAGTCACGGCGTCGAGTTGCACGTAGTCTTCCATCTTCTTTCCGGCACGCTCGAAGAGGTCACGGAAGAACTGGGGGAGGGTGAAAATCGAGGGGCCGAGGTCAAAGGTGTAGCCGTTTTTCTCGAATAGGTTGAGTTTCCCTCCGATTTTTTCGTTTTTTTCAAAGACTTCGACTTGATAGCCGGCGGCTCGAAGTGAGATGGCAGCAGAAAGCCCGCCAAGCCCGGCGCCGATGACGGCAACTTTTGGATCGTTCACTGTTTGCCATCTTCGTTGGGAGTCTTCCCTTGTCAACAGGGCGAAGCATTTTAGTTTGTGAGGGATGTCTGATGGAATTCGGGAAGTTGTGGGGCGCGCGCGGAAGTTCTTTCGCTCGGGCGCCTTCCTTGGATTGGATGACAGACAAAATGCTTTGGCGAAACTTGAAAGAGTTTTGCTTTCGAGGCGCGATGACCTTTTGGCGGCTTTGGTTGAGGATTTGGGGAAGCCGGGGATGGAGGCGTATCTTTCGGAGTATTACTTTTTGCTGCAGGAGTTGCGGCTTGTTCGCAAAAAGATGAAAAAATGGCTGAGGCGACGCCGGGTCAGTTCACCCGTCTATTTTTGGCCCTGCCGCAGTTGGATTGACCGTAAACCATTTGGGGTGGTTCTTGTGATTGCTCCCTGGAATTATCCTTTTCAGTTATCACTTAGTCCAATTGTTGCAGCAATTGCCGCTGGGAATTCAGTCGTGTTGAAGCCTTCGGAGTTTGCTCCGGCGAGTGAACGGGTTTTACGTGAGATCATAGAGGAGGTTTTTGATCAAGGTGGAGCTGAAGTGGTCACGGGAGGAGCGGAGGTGGTGGAGGCTCTGCTGGAGGAGAAGTTCGATTTCATTTTCTTTACAGGAAGTACACGGGTGGGTCGAAAAGTGGCGATGAAGGCGGCTCAGTCTTTGACGCCGACTTTGATGGAGTTGGGTGGCAAGTGTCCTTGTGTGGTCGATGAAGGAGTAGACCTGAATATTGCGGCGCGTCGGGTGCTAGCTGGAAAATTTTTCAATGCAGGGCAGACCTGTTTTGCGCCGGATTTTGTCGCAGTGAAAGAGAAGGTAAGGATTGATTTTGAGAGGGCGTGTGAGGAGGTCTTAAAAAATGTTCCTTGGTCGGAGGAGATGGCGGCGATGATTTCATATGATCATGCAGAAAGATTGAAGACCCTTTGCGAAGGTAAGGTTAAGACCTTCGGTGAGGATGATGAGGAGCGGTTTTTTCTAGCACCACGAATCATCTTGAATGCGGGCTGGGATCACCCGGCGATGCAGGAAGAGATTTTTGGGCCGGTGCTTCCGATCGTAGGATTCTCTGATCAGGATGAACTCGTGGGTCGGTTGGAGAAGATGGATAACCCGCTGGCGTTTTATTGCTTTAGCAGGCAAGACGATTTCACGAATGCCGTGACGAGGGCCCTGCCTTCAGGGTCGCTCTGTCTGAACGATACCATGAAGCAGTTTTCGCAATTGCAGCTTCCACTGGGAGGGGTGGGTGAGAGCGGATACGGAAGGTATCGGGGAAGGTTCGGAGTCGAGGCGTTCAGCTACGAGAAGTCGGTCACGAAGCGCTACCTCATGAAAAGAGATTACGCTGAAATTTTGCCTCCTTATGAGAAGGCCTATCGCTGGATCCAAAAGTTCCTGAAGTAGCGATTTTATCCGGCAGTCTCTTCGAGGATTTTGGTGGCAAAGTCGACACGTTGACGCTTGGTGCCATAGTCCTCATCGATGAGATTGGCGGTGATGCGAGCGCTTTCGTAAATGGTGGGGAGCCCGCTGCCTGGATGGGTTCCACCGCCGACGAGGTAGAGATTGTCAAAGCCCTTGAGCTTGTTTTGCGGTCGGAAGTGGAGCATTTGATTCAGGGTATGTGCGAGGTTGAAGGTCGCTCCGATAAAAATATTCGAGTTTTCCCAATTCTTCGGGGTAAGGACTTTTTTTTCGACGATGTGGTCGCGGAGGTCCTTCATGTTGGTCTTCTCGATCATGCGGTCGATGATTTGCTCCGTGTAAGCTTCTTTTTCGGCTTCCCAATCGTGGCCATGGCGGGTGTTAACGGTTGGAACAAGAAGGTAAAGTTGGGAGTGCCCGGGAGGGGCAACCGTGGGGTCGGTGATACTCGAGTTTCGAATGTAAATCGACATATCCTTCGAAATCGTTTTCCCCTCGAGGACCTCTTTCAGGTTACGATGGTAATCGTCTGCGAAGATGATGTGGTGGTGTGGCTGGTCTTCATAGATTTTATCTACGCCAAGGTAGAGCATGAAGGTGGAGCATGAATATTTTTTCTTGAGGAGTTCTTCGCGGGACTTCTTTTTCTCTCCGAAGATCCTACTACGCGCATAGGCATAGTCCGCATTGACAATGAGTTGATCGCACGACAGGACTTGGCCATCGGTCAGTTCGACCTCGGC
>JAQWSX010000043.1 GCA_029242935.1 Akkermansiaceae bacterium | reverse complement strand
TCCCAGTCGACCACCGCGAGTTTTACCCGGCCTGAGCCTCCTGCTGTGACGGCGTTCAGTCTCACCGGATGAAGATCTTCATCAAGAAAGATGCGGGTTTCCATTCGGGCCCGGCTCTGGCAGGTGAGGAATCCCTCTTGGTCGAGTATGACGAGATCAAGCTTTCCGTCCGCATCAAAATCCGTTGCGAGTGGGGTGGTTCGCCATTGAATCTGCAGGTTTTCAGCAAGGTTTTGCCACCAGTAGAAGGCGGGTGGTAGCTCCTTTGACCAAAAGGAAAGAGGTTCTTGAGTAAGGCCGCTTCCGGTGTTGCGTAGCAACTGAAGCTTGGGCCAGATGGAGTTGACTAGGATATCGTCGTGACCGTCATCATTCCAGTCTGCAACCGATAGAGTGGTGTAGCCCCACTTTGCTTCGGCAGGCCCCTGGATCGAACCATTTGCCCCCGCCATAATCCGAAACACCTTATGATCAGCTTTTAGTAATTCCGGAGCCGACCATTTCGTGCCTTTGCCATCGAGGTTAGTGAAGAGAGCAATATTGCCGGCGGTATTTCCGCAAAGAATATCTTCGTCACCGTCTTTATCCCAATCGTGGGCAAATGGTGTGGCGAGTGCGCCGAACTTCAGCTCGTCTGCTTCTTGTTGGAAGTAAATCGGTTGCTTGAAGACCGGAAGACTCGCCCCTTCTGGAGAGACATTTTCTACTAAGGCGACGCGTCCGTCTTCGTCACCGACGATAAGATCAAAGTCGCCGTCTTTGTCCCAATCGAGCGCAGTGGGCGTGATCATTTGCAAGTGCATCGCGAGAGCCTGTCCATCTGCGCCCACTAGTTTTAAGCCGGCGCCGTATTCTGGGTTGGTGGCGGAGCCGATATTTTGGAAATAGGTGAAGCCATCGAGGAACTCTCCGCATAGCAAGTCAAGGTCACCGTCTCCATCAAAGTCCGCGAAGTTCGGGCTTGGCCAGCCATAGACGTCAATTGGTGCGCCGCCAGCTTCGATTTTCACGGGATTCTTTGTGTATTTGCCGCCCTCGTTCTTGATCAGATATACCCAACCGTGCAGTGGGCCATTCTGCCAGCGGCCTTGCGCATCATAGGCGTGATCCCACTCGTAGTCCGACCAGTCGCCGATTCCTACGATGAGGTCCTGATCACCATCCTGTTCCCAATCGATGTAACGCCACATGTTCGCGCGGGTGCGGCCTTTGCCTTGGTGAATTTTTGAAGTGGGATAGACTTTGTCGAGTCGGCTGAATTGGTTGGTACGAAAGTCGATATATTCCCGGTTTTCGCGCAGGATACGTGCTTCACCTTTGACATAGCTGATCTGAATATTGTGACCGGTTTTTGCGATGTGGACGCCCGGTCTAAAAACCGGCATTTTGACTGAGGAATCTTGTGTTGGGTTTTCAAAAAAATAGAGGCCGTTGCTGGGTTTGTCTGGGCATGAGACGATCAAATCTAAGTCACCATCCCCATCGTAGTCCATCGGCAGGGGCCAGGCCCAAAGTCCGACGCCTAGATCGACGATGAGATCGGGATTATTATACTTCAGAGGCTGGAGTTTCCAGTTTTCGGCAAGTATCGCGCCAGAGAGTAGAAAGAGTAAGATGGGGGCGAGAATAAAGTTCATTGCGCAATATTGTGCTCAAAAAGTGCCAACCATCGCAGCCTGAGATGCGCAATGATTTTGGACTTCCTATCGGGCGTTTGATAAATATTTGTTCCGGTTAGTTCTTCTTCGCCTCCCTGATGAGCTTCGTTAAAGTCTTATCTAGATCTTCTTTCAACTGCCCCACGTGCCTGATTATTCCTTTATGATCCAATACGTAGATGGTTGGCCAGCCTACGATGTCCCATTTGCTTGAAATCGGCCCCCCTGCTTTCCCATCTCGAAAATTACGCCAAGTAATCGTGCCATTTTTGACATACTTTGAGAGCCGCTCTGGAGGGTCAGTGTTTACACCGACCAAAGCAAAAGGTTCGTCTTCCCACTTTTCAACGAGCGACCGCTCGTAGGGAAACATCGATCTGCAGGGCCCTCACCAGATACCCCAAAACGGCAGGAGAACTACTTTTCCCCGATAATCGCTCAAGCGGAATCTTTTTCCGTCTTGATCGAACCCTTCAATCTCTGGCGCTTCACAACCCACCACCAAGTGGGTGACCTTATATCTTAAATCCTTGATCCAGCGCTGGAGAAATTCATCTAAATCATCCTCTTTTTCCAGCTTATGTAAAATGTTCACGACTGTCTGATTCTCCTTAGCACGTTCGGTATCTGTTAGCGTTAAGTCTCTTTGCGCGTCCTCTGCTATTAATAAGGCGAGTCGAAATTTGGCCCTTTGGTGAACGTTCCCACTGGGCAATTTCTTTATCACTGCTTCTAGTTGTTCCCTTTCCCCATAAAACCCCAAGATTTTTACATACTTCACCATCAATTGATCATTCTCGGGGATCGACCAGATTAGATCTCCGACCTTCTTCCTTTCTTGGGCGTAGCCATTCTCGATGACCCACTCGATGACCTTAGTTACTCCTTCCTCCTTTAAATCACTCACCACTAGGTCAAGGACTGCCATAGCCTCCACGTCATTTTTCCTAGACTGACTGATCAGTTTGTTCGCCTCCGCCACGCCATCTCCAAGAGCCACCTTTATTAATAGGGCCATGATCGCTATTGCCAATCGTGAATTCATTCTAGGATGATACCAATTTCCCCCTAATAAAGAAACATCCAAGTCCACGAGAAATAGTTCTCTTTTTTGGGTGGTGATTCTAAAAATTAAGCTTGGGGAGGAGTGCAGGATTAAGTCTTCGTCACGCTTGAGATCTAAAGAGGAGAACAAGACGCGTTCCCAGTTACTAAAGGGAAGAAGATCCTACTTTAGTTACCCATCATTTCTTTGAGCTTGGGGATAATCGACTTGGCCCAGATTTCGTGCGCCTTTTCACTTGGGTGGGTTGTGTCGGGCATCATCTCCCTTGAAAGAACTCCCTTCTCATCGAGAAATTCGGTCCCAATATCCATGAAGCTGACGTTTGGGATATCTTTAAGTAAGTCGGGTAGGTAGGAGTTGAGTTCTACAATTTGCCTGCGGTGTGGGTGATTGGGTTGCTCCCGGCGAGGGAAAACACCCAAGACAAGTATTTTCATCTCGGGATACATAGCGTTGAGTTTTCGGGTGATTTCTTGGACTCCTTCGGCAGCTTGTTTGGGCTTGTCGCTACCCCAGCAAATGTTGTTGGTGCCAATCATTAATGAGGCAGCCAAAGGGGCTGGTTTTATTTTGGGAAGGTGGTCGAGGCGCCAAAGAACATGATTGGTGCGATCTCCTCCAAAGCCCAAGTTCAGTGCGTTGAGCGGAGCGAAGTGTTTTTTCCAGACCGGCTCGCCGGGGCCCTTTTTGTCAAAGTTGTTTGTGATAGAATCACCTACTATAAGCAGCTCGACCTTACGTTCATCTTTTGGATTATTGGACTTCTCAATCTCGGCGATCTTCTCCGCGTGACGGTTGAACCACCAGGAGGCTAGGCGAACCTCGGGAGTGGTGGATGGGTGCACCTTTGCTTGCTCTTCTGCCGCTACAGCTTGAAAGCTCAAAGTAAAAGAGGCGGTAAATGTGGCTACAAAGCGAGTCGACAACATTTTCATTTCGTCAATGTGAGGGTTTTGCAATGTCTCACAAGCTTAAGATTCAGAGCAATTAAGAGATCGTATTTCAGATCTTTCTCGATTTTAGATCGGCGCTATCTAAAAATAGAGGACTTTAAAAGAGTCGATCCTCCTTTGGTTGTTGGCGTAGTGTTGGGATCCGTTCTGTTTTACCCGAATCTCTGGGAGGTATGGTTTTTACGATAGACCTGTAAACGCTAATCAGATCGGTAATGAAGAGGGTATTTACGCATCCAAAAAAATAGTCTGCGAGCTTGCTGTGCGGGATTAGCGGTATTGCTCGCTGCCGCTGGCGGGTGAGTAGGGTTGTTGCGGTTCGAAGTAATCCCACAGGATCTTGGAGATGTCCCTTAGGAGTGAAAAGCCCTGGTTGTCATGTTTCCATGACTGATCTTTCTGGTTTTTGGTTATAATACAAAACACGTAGTCTCCGTGTGGAGCATGGACTAATACAACCTCGCTACGCGACGCATTGATTGCACCCTGCTTACTTATCGTTGCGATCGATGGTGGAACTGATGAAAGAGCTTCGCCGTCCCAGTAGATTCGGCCCATAGCGCGTGCCATCTCCTCGTCAGCCGCGGCCGAAATAAGCTTACGGTTGCGAATGCGTATCAGCAGCTGTGCCATTTCACGCGGAGTTGTTTGCCCCCATCCGTAGCGGTCCCGTGCGTCTGTACGTCCGGGCGTGCGAGAGTTGAGGCGTGTGCGCGAGAATCCTTTTTCCTTAAGCCAGGTGTTGATGGTCGTGCCAGTCCCTGCTAATTCCTGACACCAGGCTGCAGCGGTGTTGTCGCTGGTTGTGATCATAAGGAAAACTAACTTTTCGAGCGTCAACTTTTGGTTGTTAGCGAATGAGCCAAGTAAATCTTCACCGGGGTAGAGGCGGTCTTTGGTGTAGGTCAATTTGTCTTGGTAGCCAAGTTTGTCGCGCTCTACCTTGTCGAGGATCGAGGCTAGGATGGGGATCTTTATCATACTGGCTGCGGGGAATAGCTCGTCCGCATTTATGAGGACCGAGTGATTCTTCTGCAGGTGGTGGACGTAAAGTCCGACCTCACCGTCTAGCTCGGCGACCCTTGTTTCTAGCTTTGTTGCTAGTGTCACTGGTCCAGGTGGACCATGGCATGATGTTAGGAGTATATTTCCCAATATTCCCATGAGGGACAGTAATATCTTTTGAGTGGGGAGGAAAAAGAAGTCAGAGTCGTGAGGATTGGGAGAAGGGCTTATTGAGGAAGTGGGGGGACTGCTATTGCTGTTGGTATCGGATATCATAGGACCAGGCCATTCCCTCGCTTGTCGAGTAATGATAGGATTTCGAGGGTTATGCATGATAAACAAATATAAATACCGAAGGTCATGGTCCTTCGTATAGTTTTCTCGATTGGCCTACAATGCGAACAAAACCCTACAGTAAAGGTAGTCTCGCGAAGATAATACCAGTCCGAGAAACTCTCTGGATAAAGTGGTTGGTTTTCTTCCTGAGAGGCCGCGTAAAAGAGTTATTGTAAACTAAAATCTCAACTGATGTGAGCGCCTTTTGTCTCTGTATACATCGAGTAAACCGAAGTGCTGGCGGTCATAAAGAGCCGATTTCGCTTGGTTCCGCCGAAGCAGACGTTTGAGCAAATTTCTGGAAGTAAAATTTGTCCAATTCGCTGTCCGTCCTCATTCGCGAAGATGTGGACACCATCGTAACCGTCTCCCACCCAGCCGGCGCTGGCCCAAATGTTACCGTATTCATCGGCGCGGATTCCGTCAGCAAAACCAGCTTTTTTCTCGCCGTCGACTTCCAGCGTCATGGAGGCAAACTCGCGGCCGTTCTTCAGTCTCTTTGTACTTTCGATATCCCAAACTTTAATATTTTTCGGAGCATCTGGATAATGACTTGCACCAGTGTCAGCGACGTAGAGCTTTTTGTAGTCTGGGGAAAAACAGAGGCCATTTGGCTTGAAGATTTCGTCGGTTAGCTTTGTGATTTTTCCGTCTTTGGCGTCAATACGATAGACTGCTTCCTTTTGATAAGGACGAACTGACCCGTTCGTTGCGCGAGTGCCTTCGTAATTCATGAGGCCGCCATAACCTGGGTCGGTGAACCAAATTGAGCCATCTTCCGGATGGACGATTGCGTCATTCGGTGCGTTGAGTGATTTGCCTTCGAATTTCTCAGCTAAGACCGTGATGCTGCCATCGTATTCGTAGCGAACGACCTTTCGCGGGCCGTGTTGACAAGAAATCTGCCGTCCTTGGAAATCAAAAGTGTTGCCGTTGCTGTTACCGCTCGGGTAGCGAAATTGCTTGGTGACATGGCCGTCTTCTTCTAGCCAACGGTGCTGAACATTATTCGGGATATCGCTCCACAAGAGATAACGGCCCACGCCGTTCCAAGCTGGCCCTTCGGCCCAGAGCATGTCCGGTGAATGGTAAATGCGTTGGATCGGAGTGTTGCCAAGCTTGAGCTTATTGAAGCGATCGTCGAGTGAAACAATATCGGGGTCAGGATAGCGCGTCGGGATAACGCCCGTCCAATCGCGCGGCGTTTCGGCAGCGGTTTTTTTGGCGGTGATCGCGGCAGCCATTGCGGCGGTCGCTCCGGTAATGAAATTACGGCGCCCTGTTGAGAAAATGCTCGAATCTGGTTTTTTGTTCATGAACTGAATAATAGAAAACGCATCGCTAAACTCCAGAAATTTTGAAGGTGCTTTGTGTAGGAACTTTGAGTGACTCTTAGGAGGTTACTTTCAGGGGGGTAGGTTACCCTGAACTTACTAGGGGAAGGGTATGATTTTGGCCGGGGAATCTCATAAAAGATAGAGATCTTTCGTTTTGAGAAATCTTGATGACACAAAATTGATCATATCTACGCATGAACAAAAGAGACGCTATTGGAATTATCTCTCAAAAATAAAACGTAATGAAAAAAATGAAAAAATTGCTTCTTTCGGCGCTTCTGAGCGTGACTTCCATGAGCCCTGTTTTTGCTGATCATCACGAAAAATTATCGGTGAAGACTTCGACTCTTAAAGAGTTCAGGGAACTGTGTGGGCTCCTCGAGGGACGTTGGAATACAGATATCCTTTGGATAAACGAGTGGCCAGGTGCAAATGCGGTTCGAGGAGAGACGGTCAAGGGCCACACCAAGGTTACTCGTATCCTAGATGGGGCTGCTTTGGAGATGAAATCGATGCAGGGGACAGAGGAAAGCGCTTGGAGGTTATACTACCATCCGTCCACATCTCAGATCCGAAGTCTATACCTTACGAGTGGCGGAACGGTTGGCTATGGGACTCTCTTTAAGATAAGCGATACGGAGTATGGCGAGAAAGTTGATGGTGCCCAGAAAGGTGGTGGGGTGATTACGGGTGATATAAAATGGGTTTTTTCGAATGATGGGAGATCGTTCATGCTAAGATCGAAAAACATTAAGCTGGATGGGAAACCACTTGGTGAGCTCAAAGATCTCTACAAGAAGGTATCTCCCTGATCACTGATTACTTGCTTTCGAGCAGAAATATAAGCGAGTCGCCCTGTGTAAGGAAGTCGGACAATCTGGATTATTAATATCCTTATAAGGCTGTGGATAGCGTCTTATAACAATTACAAAAAACATCATGAAATTGAAACTGTTCCTAGTTCTTCTGCTTTCTGTTTTCCTTGTCGGTTGCGCGGGGGAATTTGGGCTCGGCAGGGCTCTTGATCATTCCTTTCACGGGCCATGATGCGCTGATAGAGGTAAGCAGCGGGAGCGATTTGAGGAGTGAGAGTCGTGGCTGATTCGCTCGCCCCTCGGGGTGTTGACGAGTGTCCTTGGCGACGTATTCGTTGATCTGGTGCGTGGATCCTGTGAGGAGAAAAGGTATTACAAGTAGGAGTTTGCGCGCGATTAGCGAGGGTGATTTTTGAAGTTGCGCGCTCGGGAGTTTCTTTTGGTAAAACGGAGGGCTAGTTTTAGTCCGGTTGTCGGGTTGATGTCGATCATCAGAAATTAAACAAACATTTTGATCACCAGTGTTCGTAGAGATTGAACAGTTTTAATGATCCTTTCTTGGTGACAATGTCGACAGTGATATCGACGTAATTTTGATCTTCAATACCGATCGCGTCATCCAAGCTATGAATGCGAAAATTTGGACCGCTTCTTTTCCATACTCCAGAAAGTGTCCCTCGTATTGAACCGCCATCATTCAGAACAGTCCTAGCGAACCCTGTAAAGCTACCCTTTGTTTCTTGTGAATTCGAGGGGGTCAATTTGTGACTAAAATAGACACGGCCATATTTACCGATCTCTCCTTCATAACTGAGGGTGATTTGTTCTTCCTCCATAAACACACCCGTAAGGCTAACATCTGCTTCAATTGCAAGTCTCATAAGCTCAATAGTTAAACGGTTATGGTCCGCGACGCTGTTGAGCGAACCCTCCTAAACCTTTAAGCGGGAAACAGACGAAATTTGTGTCACTGAAGTTCGAGGGAGAGATTTCCCGAGTGGTGATAGCGACGCGGTCGCTAGCCTTTGTTGACTCGAATAACTTTTCCATTTTTGATAGAAAAGTTGAAGCGCTCTGGGCGATAGTCCGCTGTTATGGCTTGTGGTTTGCCATCGATTTCTACCACCCGAGATGGTCGTTTATTAATTTTCGCAAGGGCTTGTGCTTCGTCTAGAGTTAGGCCAATGAAAGATTTTTCATTAAGCTGTTTGGGCGGTGAATAAACTTCAGAAGCGCCAACTAGTAATTTTGCTAACTCCTCAGCTGTGACAGCTTTATATCCTTCACTATAATTCCAAGTCTGTCCCGTGACATAGATTTCACGAGGAAGTTTTTGGAACTTTCTTGGCATATTTACTGATGCTTTAGCTTTTGACATTACGGCTGCAGCTAAGCCTTCTTTTTTCTGAGCTTGGCACACGACGAGGAGCTTGTTCGTTTTTGTGTAGATCCTGCTGATTTTGATCGTCCAAGCTGGGCTGGGCACATCAATAGTAACTGCCACGGGCGTTGATGGAGGGGACTTCGAGCCAAAAGAAAGTGAACCTAATCCGAGGCTAAAATAGCAAAGAAGAATTTTCAGGTGAACCATGAGCCAGGCTAGACGAGCAGAGAGGCCTTTGCTAGGAAGTTTCTTTTAGCTGAAAGGGATGGAGACCCCATAAACGGTCACCAATAGAGGTGCCTGTAATGAGGGGGGGTGTTCTGACTGTGTTTTTTAAACGTAAATGCCAACGAGCTTGTCTTCGGTTGTCAGGGAACGAAACGAGTAGAGTGGCATGAGATTGACTTGCGAGAGTTCTCTTAGTAGATTTCAGGTATGTCGTTCACATCCTTAATCCGACTGCTCTGCGCAGCCTTGGTATTCCAACTGTTAAGTTGCGTTCCGGCGACTCAAACCGGCACTAGTTATTCGCGTCGTGAAGCCCGTGTTTTACAACAGGTTAAAATTGGCAAAGTATTAGAGGTAGCCGAGGTTGTCATAGAAGGAACAAAAAGTGGCGCAGGGGAGATTGTAGGTGGCGCTGTGGGTGGGATAGCTGGCCGTAACACGGGCAGCGGTGCAGGGGGGAAGATTGCGGCAGTGTTGGGGGGTGCCGTGGGTTCAGTTGTGGGAGCGAAAATAGAAGAAGCCAGAACACGCGCTAGTGGTCGTGAATACACGATTCGGCTAGAGAAAGGTGAGGTGATCTCGGTTGTGCAAGCAATTGATCCTAAGGCGGCCCCGATCGTTGCCGGTGATGAGGTCAAGTTATTGTCGCAAGGTGCTACCTATCGCGTCACTCGGCTCAATGCTGCAGGTCGGCGTTAACTGAGTTATTTACTTCTTCGAAGGAACAAAGGATTTTTAATCCTACTCGAAATTTACTTGCAGTGGAGAGGGGAGAGTGGGGCGGAAAAAGGTGAGATGTTATTGGCGACCGGAAGAGGTTTCATGCTGCTGCCCCTGATTGTTCCCGGTTCCATTGTGCTTATTCCGGTAGAGGAATAGGTTGACACGTGCGGCCATAACGAATCGCTCCTAGCGTCTGCGGCGAAGGCCTGCCAAGATTCCTGCGAATCCAATCAAGAGTGCTGAGCCAGTCTCCGGAACTGCTGTTAGTCCCCAGCTGCTGGTCGCAGGGATAGTAGCTGGAGCGGCTTCGTTGACATAAAGGTTTCCAGCAAGTGAGTCTGCTCCCAAAATATCTGCGCCGGTTCCTTTAAATGAAGGTGCATTGAATTGAAGCAGGTTCGCATCTTCGTCAATCCCTGCCAGATCAGCCGCCGTCATCCCAAAGCCAGTATCGTTTCCACCAGCAATATTCACCACATTGCCAGGGAGAGTGAACGCATTGGTGACTGTTGATGATCCATCGGTTGCGGTGACGGTTAAAATGTCGGTCGCAGTGGAAAGGTCCGCATCAAGTCGGATCGAAATTACCGAACCTGCGAACTCGGAAATATCGACGGAGAACATGGAGTCATCAGCGGGTGAGGCGGCCAAATAATCTCCCCGATCCTGGTAAACCGTAAGGTCGGACCCGATTACCACAAGTGCCACGCCCGTTCCGTCTCCTCCTGCTTCGAAAATGACATCATTGGTTCCATCAACCACGTATCCAGCATCAAGAGTCCAATCTGCGACATTAGTCACCGGGTCGTCGGTCCTAGAGGCGCCTGGGACTAGATTGATGATGGCACCACCCACTGGAAGAAGTGCGGATGAGGCTGAAAGAAAAACGAGGGCAAATCCAAAACCGTGGTTCATGGGGCAGATTTATTGTTTTTGTTGGTCGGAGTCAAATTTATGTCTTCTTTTGTTTAGCGGATTCAGGAGCCTGGCGAAGATCGCTACCTACTTAGTTGATGCGGCGGCGGAGTAGAAATGGATCAAATTGATCCTTACTATCATAAGAAAAGGGTTCCCATCCTGCAGGGATTTTTAGTCCGTTAGAAGTTGTGACTTCCCATTTCTGCTTTGGATCCCAATTTCCTGTCGTGCATCGGCGCAGGAGGAACGGATCGGATTGATCGTTCCAATCATAGCCAAAGGGCTCCCAACCTTCAGGAATATTTAGTCCGTTAGAAGTCGTGACTTCCCACTTTTGTTTGTTGTCCCATTTTCCAGACGTAGAACGGCGGAAAAGAAACGGATCAAGTTGATCTTTGCTATCATAAGCAAAGGGTTCCCAGCCGACTGGAATCTTTAGCCCCGCCGTCTTGATTTCCCATTTTTGCTTGAGATCCCAGTTGGTTGAAGAACTCCGGCGCAGTAGGACCGGATCCGATTCATCGTTTCCGTCGTAGCCAAACGGTTCCCACCCTACAGGAATTATGAATCCGGCTGTCATTATTTTCCAACTTTGCTTTTTATTCCACTTAGATGAAGAGCTGCGACGAAGAAGGAAGGGATCCTGTTCATCAAAACTATCGAAACTAAAAGGTTCCCAGCCTGCAGGAATCTTCTGTCCATTGGATGTTTTAATTTGCCAGTTATCAGACAAGACAGGGACAGGTTCTGACCGGGCGATCCATATGACCAAGGTTGAAAATGCCATTGTGGCTATCAATTTTTCTTTCATTAATAGCAGTTAATCAAAGTTAAGATATGATCGTCAAATAAAGATTTAATGGCGTGAGCGACACCAAGCGTAGATCTGAAAATAAAATCATGATCCGAAGGGCGGACTAAATTTTATTGAATGGCGTAAAACCTAGTATTCTTCGACAGGGCTTTGGCTTGGCCGATCCAGCTCAAAGCGTTCCTTCTCTATCACTTCGCTAGTCAGCTGGGTCATTTTTTCATTTAGATCCTTCCACTTCGATAGGGTGAAATCTGGTGGGCGACGTAGGTCGAAGCGTTGATTCTCGATGCGAAGGAGGGAATCGAGGTCCTCATCAACCTGAAGACCATTTAGAACCTCCGGGAGATTGGCCACGTTGTGACAAATCAGGGCGATGTCAGCCCCGGCTTCGAGGGCCAATTTGATGTCATTGCCTCGTCCGTAGTGATTTACAATGGCTCCCATGTCGAGGTCGTCGGTGAGGATGAGCCCATTATAACCAAGTTGATCTCGAAGCAGTCCTGTGAGGATGGTTCGGCTCAGTGAAGCCGGCATTTCTGGATCTAATTTTGGAAAGTGGAGGTGGCATGCCATGATCGCGTCCAGCTCCGGCATGAGCGCGGTGTATGGAAGAAGATCTGCTTTCAATAAATCCTCTTTGCTCACATCGGCGACGGGAAGA
This sequence comes from Akkermansiaceae bacterium, assembly GCA_029242935.1. Lineage (GTDB taxonomy): Bacteria > Verrucomicrobiota > Verrucomicrobiia > Verrucomicrobiales > Akkermansiaceae > SW10. The sequence goes on along the minus strand of JAQWSX010000043.1, from coordinate 36,971 downwards.
TCATGATGAGGGTCGCTCAGAGCAAGTCCGTTTGTGGGGAAGTGTTTGCCACAGGAGAGGATGGACTGCTTTCGCATCCAGCGATTAAAAATGCCTGCGTTGTTGATGACAGTCTGGGAGTGATTTCCCCAACATCTTCCCCGAAGCCCATTGTTTTGCTCTGGGAAATGATCAAGATCAAGGACGGGCGCGAAATTTAGATTGATGCCAAGAATTTCGAGGAGCTGGCCGGTGAGAGCTCCAAATTGTGAAATCTGACGAGAGGTCGCTTTTTCAGTAAATGTTGCGGCGTCTGGTGGTGCACAGCTAAACTTTCGGGTGCGCCAGACACGTCCACCTTCCTGGTCGATCGAGATGAAAGGGCGGTGTCGTGAGAGCGAATTGAGCGAGTCGGTGAGCTCTCTGATTTGTTCTGCTGAGACTAGATTACGCGAGAAGAGGATGTAGCCGGCCGGTTGGATCTCACGAAAAAGGGACTTTTCTTCCGGGGTGAGTTTTGGCCCAGAGAGGCCAACAATCAAACGAGAGGCGTTCATGAATTCTCCAGGGAAGCTGCGATAAGTCCCGAGAAAAGCGGGTGGGGTTGATTTGGTTTGGATTTAAACTCGGGATGAAACTGAGCTCCGATAAAGAAAGGGTGCTCCGCGATTTCGATTATCTCGACAAGGCCCTCGTTTTTCGAAACCGAAGCGACAGTGATCCCGCATTTCTCGAGCTTCTCACGGTAGGCCGGGTTGAATTCCCAACGATGACGATGACGTTCATGAATCGTATCAGTCTGGCCGTAAAACTCGAAGGATTTGGTTCCCGGATAGACGGTCGAAGCGCATGAGCCAAGACGCATAGATGCTCCCATGTCGACGATGCCTTGTTGTTCTTCCTGAAGGCTGATCACGGGGTGCTCGGTCTCTTTATTGAATTCGGTCGAGTTCGCTTCGGCCAACCCACAAACATTTCGAGCGAACTCGATGGTGGCAATCTGCATTCCGAGACAAATTCCGAGGTAAGGGATTTTGTTTTCGCGGGCATACTGGGCGGCTAAAATTTTCCCTTCGGTACCTCGCTCTCCGAAGCCGCCGGGAACGAGGATGCCATTGACATTTCCGATGATGGATTGTGCGCCCTCCGTTTCGAGCTTTTCAGCGTCGATCTTGATAATGTTGACTCTGGTGTCGTGCTCGGCGCCAGCGATCGTGAGTGATTCGTAAATCGATTTGTAGGCGTCGTTGAGTTCGATGTATTTGCCAACAACCGCGATCGAAGTAACTTTAGAGGGTTTGACCAAGCGGTCCACAAAACTCTGCCACTTTGAAAGGTCGGGAGTGTCAGATTTGAGCCCGAGAGAGTCGACTACGAGGCGATCAATCTTGTCTTTGCGAAGGTCGAGTGGGCATTCGTAAATGGTGTTCTCGACATCGCGGAAGGCCACGACATTCTTCTTCCCGACATTGCAGAACATCGCAATCTTCCGCCTATTGTCGTCATCGAGGTGGTGCTCTGTTCGGCAGATAATGATGTCTGGTTGAATTCCAATTTCACGAAGCTTTGCGACCGATTGCTGGGTTGGCTTTGTTTTGATTTCCCCAGCGGCTTTCACCATTGGGAGGAGAGTGACGTGAATGAAACAGACGTTTTCATCGCCAACTTCGAGGGCGAACTGGCGGAGTGCTTCCAGGAAAAGGTGGCCCTCGATATCACCAACTGTCCCTCCAATCTCGGTGATGATGACATCGGATTCCCTGTTAAGTTCGGTTGTCTTCTTAAGTCGTCCTTTAATCTCGTCAGTGACATGGGGGATGAACTGAACGGTGGCGCCCAGATATTTGCCTGCTCGCTCGTTTTTAATGACGTTTTCAAAAACTTGTCCGGAGCTCAGACTATTGATTTGGGAAAGGTTGCTGTGGGTGAACCTTTCGTAGTGCCCTAGGTCAAGGTCGGTTTCGGCCCCGTCATCGAGAACGTAAACCTCTCCGTGTTGATAGGGAGACATTGTGCCCGGGTCGACGTTGAGGTAAGGATCGAACTTTTGAAGGGTGACGTTCAGCCCGCGGTGTTCGAGGAGGGTCCCAATGGAGGCTGCAGCGAGCCCTTTTCCAAGTGAGGAGACGACTCCTCCAGTGACGAAGATGTATTTCATTGAGATAAGGCGAGCAGGGATTCGATGAGTGGGATTTGATCAGGAGAGTCGAGGCCGATGGCTTCGTGTTCGGTGAGGTGGACGCGGATCGTTGCGCCATCTTCGAGTGCGCGCAGTTGCTCTAGTCCTTCAGCCATCTCTAGGGGCGAGGGGGGAAGGTTGATGAAGTGCTTAAGAAAGTCGACGCGGTAGCCGTAAATTCCCAAATGGCGGTAGGTAGGAAGAGAGGGGGCGTCACTTCGGCGAAAGGGAATGGGAGAACGCGAAAAGTAGAGAGCGTTTCGGTTTCGATTGATGACCAGTTTGACGATGTTTGAATCGGCAATGAGCTCGGGATTATCAAGGGGGCTGCCGGCCGTGATCATGGGGAGGTCCCAGTCTTTGCGTAATTCCCGTGCAAGGGTATCGACTAGCTCCGGCTCCAATAAAGGTTCGTCGCCCTGAATGTTGATGACATGGGTGGCGGCCTCGCATTGTTCGGCGGCTTCGGCAATGCGGTCTGTTCCGGTGGGGTGATCGGATCGGGTGTGGATCACCTTGGCTCCAATCGTTTTGCACAGAGCGGCGATACGATCGTCATCGGTTGCGATAACCAGTTCGTCCAGTTCGCTACAGAGTATGGCCCGTTCGAAAACGTGTTGGAGGAGTGGTTTCCCTAAAAGCGGATGAAGGGGCTTTCCGGGGAAGCGGGAAGAGGCCCAGCGGGCCGGGATGATGCCAATAATATGAGATTTCTTTTTTTCCCCGCTCAATATAATCGTGGTTTCAAGAGATTATGCAGAGGTCCTCAACCTCACAAGGCTATTCATGTGGTTGAGACATTTTGTGGATAAGTGGTCATCGACAGACTGGTTGAGGTTTGTAGGTTCCTATGATGGAATTTACGGGATTGGATTGGGCCGTGGTAGTTGGCTATATGGTTTTGACAACTTGGATTGGGCATCGCATGTCGGGGAGCCAAGCCAATATCAAAGACTTTTTCTTGGGCGGGAAGACCTTGCCGTGGTGGTCGGTGAGTGGCTCGATGATTGCGACTGAGATCAGCGCGCTGACATTTATTGGTGTCCCCGGAATGGTTTATGCGTTGGAGGGCGACTGGACCTATTTGCAATGGGGGCTAGGATCGATCATTGCCCGATTTGCCGTGGCTCAATGGCTTGTTCCTCTCTACTACGAAAAAGAGATTTATAGTCCTTATGACTTTATTGGTGATCGCCTAGGTGAGGTGGCGCGTTGGTTGGTAACTGGTCTTTTTTCGTTGGGATCAATTTTGGGTCAGAGCGTGCGAGTTCTGGTGACGGCTATCATTCTTCAGGTGGTCACAGGGCTCGACGCCCGGCTCTGTATTGTCGTGATTGGAGTGATTGCGATTCTTTGGACTTTTATGGGTGGGATGAGAACAGTGATCTGGACCGATGTGATGCAATTTGTGCTCTTTATTTGCGGAGGAGTTCTGGCACTGGGTTTGTTAATCTATCATATTGGGTGGAGTGAGGTTGTTCAGTTAAATCAAGTGGTAGTGGATGGTAGAGAAGTAGATAAGATGAAAGTCTTCAATTTGACCTCTGTTTTTCAGGAGCCAGGTCTGCGCTACACTCTGTGGGTTGGATTGCTGGCAATGCCGTTTCAGAATTTCACGGCGTTTGGAGTGGACCAGCTTAATACGCAAAGGATGTTTTGTTGCGGGAATATAGAGGATGCTCGCAAGGCGATGCGATGGAGTAGCATTTCAATTGTAATTACCGTTTTAATGCTAGCGGTAGGAGCTGGTCTGTTTGCCTGGTATCAAAAATTTGTCCCTGATGCCGACCTTGCGGCGAAGTTTGGAGAGAATTCAAATTTTGTATTTCCAACTTGGATCGTAAACGAAGTCCCGATGGGGATTAGTGGATTGATTCTTGCTGGTGCCTTTGCGGCAGCAATCTCAAGTCTGGATTCGATTCTGGCGGCGCTCAGTCAAACTAGTTTATCGATAATCTATGGTCGCAATCGAATGGAGAGTGAGGGTGATGGGGCAGAAATGGTCAAAAAGTCTCGGGTCGCCGTTTGTATTTGGGGAGTTGTTTTAACTTTGGCCGGACTCGTGCTTTGGTGGATCTACTCAAATAATGAGGACAGTGATCTCATTGGGCTGGCCTTCGGAATGGTTGCCTACACATACGGGCCGTTGTTGGGAGTTTTGATGGCGGCTCTGCTGCCTTGGAAGTCTTCAACTTGGGGTCTAATCGTTGGGACAGTTATGTCGGTTTTGTTAGTGGCATGGTTTCGCCCAGAATTGATGATCGTTCTTGAAAGTATTGGGATGCGGGGCATGGCAGAGAGCTTGATGGAGATGCGGCCCAAGCTGGCATCTGAGTGGTTTTTCCCACTAAATGCAGCGATCACTTACTGTTGTGGTTGGTTCGGTGGCTTTATTGCGAAGAAAGATGGCACCTAGATCACGGATCAATTCTGCATTTTTCAGGTGATCCAATCAGGATGCATTTTCCCCCTAGGTGGAGGGCTCATTGGGTCAAAAATGAAGCACTGATTAAGGTGCCTTAAGAAATCAGGACAGAGTATTTTTTTTTTTTAAAGCGTGGATCGCTTGTGGAACAAAGGCTCTCGTTTTTTGAAAAATTTCTCGAAGGTTTTTGATTTTCGAAGGCGAGTCTTAGGGACATTTTTTGAGTGGTCGGCAAACTTAAAGCTAGGAGCAGCTTAACGCCGATCTCATAAAAGATAATCTGTTTGAAAGCACACCCAATGAGTAAAGAAAAGGAAGGAGGCCAAGAAAATGACAACGAAAATCAAGGCGACCAAAATAATTCCAAAACTTGGAATTTGGTCAGAGAGAAATTAAGCGAATATATCAGCGGTGATGCGTTTTCCCGCTGGTTTAAGAATGCTGAACTGGTGAACCCCGGCCAACAGGACGGTCTGGTTGCAGTTCAGTCGGACATGCATCAAATTTGGATTGAAACAAACTACATGGACGAATTGCGGGCTGCCTTTGCCGAGGGAGCTGGAATCCACTGCAGTCCACAGATTGTTGTAAAAGGAGACGCTGACGCTGATCTGCTTCCAGAAACGGTTGTAGGAAAGATCCCCATTCAGCAGGAGAGTCAAAAGATTGCAGTGCGCGGTGCTCGAGCAAATAATTCGATGAAGGTAGTCATTCCGGATTTGGAAGAGAAAACCCAGGCCTTTCAGAGGAAACTAAAACGTCTCGGCATTAATCCAGATTTCGACTTTGAGAGCTTTGTTGTCGGAGATAATAGTCAGTTTGCCCACGCAGCTTGCTCTGCGGTTGCTCACCAGGAAGGGCGCAGTTTTAATCCACTCTTTATTCACGGTCGGGCTGGATTAGGAAAAACTCACTTGATGTCGGCTGTGGCCCAGCAACTTCTGGCAAATGACCCTAAGGCCAAGGTTGTCTTTTTGACTGCCGAACATTTTGCGAATGAGTTTATTGAGGCTGTCCGAAAGGGAAATCTAGACACTTTTCGAAAGGCTTATCGGCACGTCGATGCGATGCTGATTGATGACATTCAATTTATCGCGGGGAAAGAGCGCACGCAGGACGAGTTTTTTCATACCTTTAACGCCCTTCTCAATTCTCAAACTCAGGTGATTTTAACCTGTGATTGTCCGGCTCCGGAAATTCAGACGCTCGAGCCTCGCCTCATTAGTCGCTTTGAAAGCGGTCTAACTGTGGAGTTGCAGCCTCCGGGCTTTGAGACGCGGGTCGCCATTCTACGTCGCAAGATGGAACAGTGGAAGGTGGAGCTCGAGAACAACATTGTTGTTCACATCGCAAATCAGATTAAAAGCAACGTAAGGCGTCTGGAAGGGGCTCTCACGAGAGTTGCGAGCTACAGCTTTTTGTCGCCTGAGAATATGTCCATTGAGAAAGTCGATGAGCTTTTGGGGGATTTGGTACGCGACGAGAATACTCATCTGGTCACGATTGAGCAGATCCAGAAAGCGGTTGCAGACTATTATAATTTGAATCTCTCGGACATGAGTAGTCGTCGCCGTCCTGCGAGTATTGCCTTCCCTCGCCAAATTGCGATGTATTTGGCGCGCAAGCTAACTAAGCTCTCTTTAGTGGATATTGGAGATGGTTTCGGGAAACGGGACCACGGGACCGTGATTCATGCCTGCAAGAAGGTTAAATCTGATATTGAGAGTGATCCTGAGGTTAGGGGAGCAGTTGAAAAGCTCAACGCATCGTTAGAGCGGCGAAATTAGTTTCTAATTCCTAAGTAAATACTTGCCAAGAATTGCAACGAGGGGCATTTTCCAACCGAGTGGCCTTGACGGGCCCGTTTGCATTATGAAGTTCAGAATCGCAAAGGAAGCCTTTTTAGATGGGTTGCAGCAGGTGCAGCATGTGGTTAGCAGTCGCACGACTCTCCCCATTCTTTCCAACGTATTGATCGAAGCCTCGGACGAGGGCCTTCGCTTAACGACCACGGATTTAGATGTGGGTGTGAGCGGCACTGCTCAAGCCGAAGTCTCCAAGGCTGGCGCAACGACTCTTCCTGTAAAGCGACTTGTGAATATCATCAGGGAGCTCCCTTCTGCTGAAATCGAGGTTTCTGTCGACGGTAAAAATGTGGCCTCCATCAAGAGCGGTCCTAGTTTCTTCAAGATCATTGGACTTCCTGATGGCGAGTTTCCACCACTTGCTGGATTCAGCGAGGCTAAGGAATACAAAATCCCTCAAGCTATCTTTAGGAATGCCCTCAAGAAAACTTCCTATGCGATTTCGACAGATGAAACCCGTTATGTGTTAAATGGGATCTTCTCCTCGTTTAAGGAAGGGAAATTGACTCTTGTTGCTACTGATGGCCGACGTCTTGCGATGGTTGATCATGAGCTTGAATTCCCTTCAAGTCATGAGACTGATTTCATCATCCCTAGTAAAGCAGTCCAAGAGCTTCAGAGACTACTCGGCACAGAGGGCGACATGATTCTCAAACTTTCGGATAATCAAGTCTGTTTTGAAATCGGTTCTAGCATAATCGTCAGTAAGCTCATTGAAGGGAACTACCCGAATTACCGGCAGGTGATCCCCGGTGACTCAAAAGAGCGCTTGACCTTAAGCAGAGAGCAGCTGCTTGAGACTACCCGGCGTGTTTCGCTTCTGTCGTCTGAAAAATCAAATTCGGTAAAATTGACTTTTGGTCCCAACCAGGTCGATGTGATGGCAAATAGCCCAGATATCGGTGAGGCTAATGAGAGTCTTGACGTGAAGTATGAGGGCAAGGAGTTTTCAATTGCCTTCAACCCGGAATTCCTGATGGCTCCGCTAAAGAGTCTTGAGGAGGATGAGGTCCATCTCGATCTCATCGATGAAATGAGCCCTGGAGTGCTGCGCACCGAGGATGCATTTCTCTATGTCCTCATGCCAATGCGAGTGACATCTTAAGAACTCGCTATCTTCTCCGGCAGTAAAAGGTGTTCCGATTATCGGCCTAGTCTATCGACAAGCTTTTGATTGAGGTCAATGGACTGCTGGAGTAGGCGCGTCTGCTCCTGAATTCCTCCGTGTCCTTGGCAAGCTTCGCGACAGTCGATACGCGTGGAATTAATATTTAGAAACCTTCCAACATCGTGGAAAAGGATGGCTTGTTCTTCTTGAATAATACCCAAATCAGCTCTGATTTTTGTAATACCGCGGTTCGCTTTACTAATCCGAGAGAAAACCTCGGAGGTTCCGCTCATAGAATCAGATTCAAGGTCTATTTTCCCTTGGATTTGACCTAATTGATATTTGAGTTGCGCTGATTGAGCGTCAATTATGTCTAGTCTGTTCTTGTCGTTAGCGAAAGTTTCACGGAGAACTGCAAGCTCTTTACGAGCGTTTTGAATCTCTGAACTCTCTTGGAGTTCTTCTTCTTGAAGGACCTTGACCTTCATTTTTAAAGCTGAGTGCCTCCTTTTGGTTTGGGCTGCCTCAGCTATGATGATGTCGCGATCTTTGTTTACTTCCTCAATTGACTCAAAAAGTGTCGTTCGCTCATCAAGGAAGGCTTCTCCTAGGATTTTTGAGCGGTCAACCTCCGAGGCCCGATCCTTTTGACCTTCGGCCAAAATTTTCTCTGCTTCTTTGATCTCGGCAAGGAGGCCTTCCTCCGAACGTTTAAGGCGCCGGAGGCTCCAATACTGCATCGAGAGTTCTTCGATATGCTCAATATTCTCCCAACAGTAGGCGCCTAGGATCTCCTCTCCATCTTGCATTAAGTGTGTTTCAAAAGCAGCATCAGTCATACGCTTGCTTTTTCGCCTCACTCCAAAGTGCTGGAGAAGAGATGCGATGATGTAACGTCCTTGGGTCATTCGGAGAGTCGAGTGCTACTTCTTGAGTTGGGCTTGCAGATCTGCAATGACCTGATGATCTTCAAGTGTGGTAATGTTCCCCGAGACTTGGCCGGTCGCAACTAATTCCTTAAGGAGTCTGCGCATAATTTTTCCTGAGCGTGTTTTGGGAAGGGCGGGGGCGAAATAGATTTCGTCGGGCTTAGCAATAGCTCCGATGATTTTCCCAACATGGTTTCTAAGCTCTTTCGCAAGAGAGTCAGAGGTTTTGGAATCACCTTTGACCGTTACAAATGCCACCACTCCCTGTCCTTTGATTTCGTGGGGTCTTCCAACGACGGCCGCTTCAGCGACAACTTTGTGAGCGACAAGGGCGCTTTCGACCTCGGCTGTTCCGAGGCGATGCCCCGATACGTTAAGCACGTCGTCTAGGCGGCCCACTATCCAGAAGTTTCCCTGTTTGTCGGTGCGAGCGCCATCACCAGCGGTGTACATTCCCTCGTAGTCGTTCCAGTAGGTGTCGCGGTAGCGTTTCTTGTCACCATAAATGGTTCGCAGCATGGATGGCCATGGCTTGCGAATGACCAATTTCCCTCCCTCATTGGGGCCACATTCTTGCCCAGTTTCGTCTAGAATAGAGGCATCGACACCAAAGAATGGAAGAGTTGCCGTGCCGGGCATTGTGGGAGTACAACCAGGAAGGGGTGAGATCATAATTGCACCAGTTTCGGTCTGCCACCAAGTGTCGACGATGGGGCATCGTCCGCCGCCGATGGTTTCGTGATACCACATCCAAGCTTCCGGATTGATAGGCTCACCTACCGTGCCAAGCAGCCGGAGCGAGGAAAGGTCGCGGGATTCCGGGAAATGATTACCCGCCTTGATGAAGGCGCGAATCGCGGTCGGAGCGGTGTAGAAAATGCTAACGCTATATTTTTCGACGATATCCCAGAAACGTCCAAAGTCGGGGTGATTAGGCGCGCCTTCATACATGACCTGAGTCACGCCATTGGCGAGGGGGCCATAGGTAATATAGGAATGGCCCGTGATCCAGCCGACATCCGCGGTGCACCAGTAGACATCGTCTTCCTGCATATCAAAGATGTATTTGCAGGTGGCGTAGGTTCCGGTGAGGTAACCGCCTGTTGTGTGGAGAATTCCTTTTGGTTTTCCTGTTGAGCCGGAGGTGTAAAGAATGAACAGCGGGTGTTCGCTGTCGAAAGCCTTCGCTTCGTGGGTTGAAGTAACCTTGGAGGATTCCTCGTGCCACCAGAAATCGCGACCTCGTCTCATCTTGACTGGTGCCTCTTCCTTTCCGATCCGTTGATGAACGATGACAGTTTCCACTTTTTTATACTTTTTGAGTGCGTCATCGACATTCTTTTTAAGTGGGACAACTCCGCCTCGCCGGTAACCTCCGTCGCTGGTAATGATGGCTTTAGCTTTGCAGTCCTCAACGCGATCAGCAATCGAGTCTGCTGAGAAGCCTCCAAAAATGACGGAGTGGACTGCTCCTATTCGCGCGCAGGCAAGCATCGCAATGACGGCTTCCGGAGTCATTGGCATATAAATCATGACGCGGTCCTTGGGCTTGATCCCCTTTGCGAGAAGAACATTAGAAAAGTTGCAAACCTCACGATGAAGCTGACGGTAAGTGAGGATCCGATTTTCTCCAGGTTCGCCCTCCCAGATAATAGCAGCTTTGTTGGCGCGACCGTTCTCGAGGTGTTGGTCGACGCAGCTTTCGCAGACATTCAACTTCCCCCCTACAAACCACTTTGCGTAGGGAGCCTTCCAGTCGAGGGCCTTGGTCCATTTTTTTTGCCAGACGAGCTCTTTCGCCTCGCGTGCCCAGAAGACTCCTGGCTTGTCTATGGACTCCCGATACATGCGCTTGTATTGCGCCATACTCTTAATGCGGGCATTTTTTGAAAACTCCTTTGATGGTTTGAAGACGCGGTCTTCGCTGAGGTGGCTTTCGATGTTCTTGCTCATTTCGATCTTGGATTAACAAATTCGTGCCCCAACCGACAATGACTGATTAAGCTCATTGTCGATGAATTTTCGTTCCCGAGCGCTATTTTTTAGATCCTCGCTTCTTTTCAGAAAGAGCCATGAGTGCGTCTCGTTCGAACTTTTCCAAAAAGCGCCATTTTCCGGGCTTCAGAGTGTCGAGCGTTAGGTCGCCGATCTTGAGTCGGACGAGGCGTTTTACCCGATGTCCGACAGCTTGAATCATGTAGCGGATTTGACGTTTCAGTCCGGTATTGAGAACCATTTCGAGTCGGCGCGACGAGATCCGCCTTACCGATACGGCGCGCGCCTTCCCGACCTCTGTAAAGACACCTTTCTCAAGTTGAGTGAGGATGGAGTTTTCGAAGGCGTTTTCGGTCGTTACTTGGTAAAGTTTCTCAATCTTGTGACTCGGGTGAGTGAGAGCTTGAGTGAGTTCTCCATCATTGCTGAGAATGAGGAGGCCCTCTGAATCAAGGTCGAGTCGCCCGACGTGGGCGAGGTGATGGAGACGCGGAGGAAGTAATTCGTAAATTGTTGCCCTATTGTTCTCGTCGCTCCGGGTAGAAACCAGCCCGGCTGGCTTATGTAAAACGATCGACTGAAGTTCTAAAGGCTCGACTCTTCGTCCGCTCGCCCGGATGAAATCTCCGGGCTGAACTCGATATCCGGGGCTCAGACAAGTCTCGCCGTTAATGACCACTTCACCCTGCTGGACCATGGCGTCGCAGGCCCGACGCGAGCCTATGCCCGCTGACGCGAGGTATTTATTGAGTCGGATTCCTTCGGGTTGGTTCATGGCAAGAAAAAAGGCGGAACCAAGAAATGGCCCCGCCAGAAATTAAGATTGGGTCACCCGCAGAAGGCGGAATTTACCCCTCAGCTTTGGTCTTTGGGAGACCGATGGCGCTTTGCCCTTCTTTCCAATCGCCACGCTCTTTCATGAGCTTGACGCGCTCAAAGCGCTTCATGACTGACCGTTTGCCGGTTGCGCCGCCTTTACGTTTGAGAGAGTTGTGCTTGGACATAAATTCAGGATTTGGGTTTCCGAGGCGGAAGCTAGAAGTCGGGCAACGCTTTGGCAAGGATGAACTTTGCCTTAATTACTGGTTTTTAGGGAATCTGCCGCAAGTCGTCGGAAAGTTAGCCTAGCTAAGGAAAATCATCCTTTTTGCCATTGCTGTCACCAAGGATTTTGCTTTCGAAGCTGTCATCGCAGGGCCTCTTAAATTTCGGGAAGGCTGGCAGCAGCGATCGCTTGGCCATGACGCTTCATCTTTTCATCAGGGGTGCTTAGGGAGATTGTTTTTCCTAGCTCGGGGAATTCGTCACGGAGAACTTCCTCGGCTTTTGAAATGATGAGTTCACCACCTTTTCCAGTCAGGACTCGACCTAACAAAAGCATATGCCTGATGTCGTAAAATCGCGCGAATTGGGGAATCGCGTAGCCGAGATAAGTGCCAATGGTTCGGTAAATTGCAGCTGCTTTCTCGTCGCCAGCCTCCATCGCCTCTTGAACAAGGATTAATTTTTCAGGTTTTCCTAGAGCTGGATCGATTTTAAGTCCGGCTGGTTCGATGAGTCGGGAAACGGCTTGCTGGCTGAAATAGTTAACGGCGCAACCGATATCGCCGGACCATTCGTCTTGGGCCGCGTTTTCGCTAAAATCGATGGGGACGAAGGCGAGTTCGGAAATCCACGGGGTGATTTGGGAACTGGCATCAGCGTATCCGGCGGCTGCGCTCGTTCCCATGGCAAGCCCTAGGACACATCCGTCATTCAGCGACATGGCGCCAGCCAAGGCAGTGACGTCTCCATCGTTCACGACCCGGATTGGGACGTTCCATTCCTCGGCGACTTCAAAGAAAATATTTTCAACATGTTCACCGAAAAGCTCATCAGGCACGCCCCGGAAAAGTGAGGCAGCACGAACCTTGCTATCGACGTAGACTCCGGCGGCTGATCCTCCAATGGCGTCGACTTTTGGAAGGTGGGCGGCGGCGAGGCGGATGCTGTCGATGATCCCCTCGCGATGGTATGTGGGATCACTTTGAAAGTAAGGATCCCAGGTGACTTCTTCAGAAAAGACGACTTCGCCATCGATAACGGCCGCACATTTGCGATCGGATCCACCGAGATCGAAGCCAATCCGATTTCCTTTCAGTCCGATTTGGCTCTCAGACTCCTCAGTGACCCGTGGGATGGGGAATGTTTCGGTTGATTCCGATGAAAAAGTCAAAGTGTCGCCAAAAAAACGATTTGAGTAATCGACATCAAAGTGGCGTTTCCCCCCTTCGCAATACTGGTCCGAGAGAGCTTGAGCGAGTGAGGAGGCATCCTCAAGAACGACCCGTGTTCCGCCGCAGCTCCAAAGGAGAAATTTCACAACACGTTCAATGAGTCGGAAGTTGAGGATGGCTGATGCATCGTCATCGTTCGTCAAAATACGCTCGGTGTGGACCGTTCCCGTTCCGTCAGGGCGAAGCACCGCAATCCTGATCTCGCGACTATTCCCGCCCGAACACTTGTCCCGAAATGCCTGATTCCAAAGTGAGGCCGGGACAAATCCGGGATCAAGTTCAGGAATATGTTTTAGGGCGGGAACCGTAAGTTTGGACATTGTCATTGAGATATGGCGATTGAAGCAGCGCAATTTTTGGAGGCTTTATCGAAGTTATCAATAAGGATTTTGGGGAATTTGTTGTTTTCGGTTTAAATTTAGCGAAAACGACTCATTTCAGGTTTGGGTGTGAGAGTTTTGCTTTAAGGAGCGTAGAAATCCAAATGAGGATTTTTGTTATTCTGTCTCTTATTTTGCCTTGTTTGTTTGCTGAGGAACTCCGGTTGGTTGCATACAATATCCACCATGGTGAAGGAATGGATGGAAAGTTGGACTTGGAGCGAATTGCAAAGGTGATTGCAGCGGAGAAGCCGGATCTCGTTGCGCTTCAGGAAGTTGATAATCGATGTAAGCGGAGCGGCGGAGTCGATCAGGCCGCGGAATTGGCGAAGTTACTCAAAATGGAGCACCGCTTTGGAAAGTTCATGGATTATCAGGGGGGAGAATATGGGATGGCGATACTTTCGCGATTGCCCATTGAGGAGACGATCATTCACAAGCTCCCCAAAGGTGCCGAACCCAGAATCGCTTTGGAAGTAGTGGTTAAGTCACCGAGCTGGCCCGGCAAATTCTCTTTCGTGGGCATTCACAATGATTGGATCAAGGAAGCGCTTCGAGTGCAGCAAATCAAGGTCCTTCAGACTGGTCTGAAAGACCGAAAATACCCGGTGATTTTGGCCGGTGATTTTAATGCCGAACCCAAAAGTGATTCGCTTATGAAGCTGGAGAAGGATGGATGGAAGATGCTCCGGCAAGGTCGTAAAAACACTTGGTCAGCTTCGGAACCGAAAGTTGAAATTGATTTCTTTTTTGCCAAAGGACTCCCGGTTTTCCAATTTCAGGACACCGTGATCGCTGAGACGGTCGCTTCGGATCACCGCCCAATTGCGGTCGTGATCTCTGCGAACGCGAAGAAAAAAGACTAAGCCAGAATCGGCTTTACCACTTGGCCGTGGACGTCGGTGAGCCGGTAGTGACGGCCCTGGAATTTATAGGTGAGAGCGGTGTGATCGATGCCGAGGAGATGCAGGATTGTCGCTTGTAGATCATGAACATGAACGGCATTCTCGTCGTATTTGTGTTTATCTGGAGAGATGGGAGTCCCTGATTTGTCGACAATGTTGTAGCCGTAGTCGTCAGTTTTTCCGAAAGACATTCCGGGCTTGATGCCACCTCCGGCCATCCAGAGGGAGAAGCAGCGCGGGTGGTGATCGCGACCAAAGCTGCTCGCGCTGAGCTTGCCTTGCGAATAGTTGGTACGTCCAAATTCTCCACCCCATACAACGAGGGTGTCATCAAGCATTCCTCGTTGTTTGAGGTCCGTGATGAGTGCGGCCGAGGCTTGATCGGTCTCCTTACACTGACGGCTAATGCCACCTTTCAAGCCACCGTGCTGATCCCATCCCTGATGATAAAGTTGGATAAACTTAACCCCTCGTTCGGCGAGTCGCCGGGCCATGAGGCAATTGGCAGCAAATGATCCAGGATTTTTGGAATCTTTTCCATAAAGGTTGTAAGTTGACTCGGACTCGTTTGTCAGGTTAGCGACTTCGGGGACGCTTGATTGCATGTTAAAGGCCATCTCATATTGCTTGATACGATCTTGAATTGCGCCGTCTGGGGATAAGCTGTGTTGGTGAGAGTGAAGCTCGGCAAGCCGGTCGAGGAGCATGCGGCGAGACTTCTCCGATACTCCATCGGGGTTGGTCAGATAGAGGACAGGGTCCTTTCCAGAGCGGAAACGGACTCCTTGGTATTCTGAAGGGAGGAATCCTGAGCCCCAGAGGCGGGATAAGAGAGGTTGGCCTCCTTTGTTCTTAGTGACGAGCACGACAAAGGACGGGAGGTTGTTGTTAGTGGTTCCTAGACCGTATTGAAGCCAAGCACCCATCGAGGGTCGCCCGGCAAGTTGAGATCCAGTTTGAAGATAAGTGACACCTGGGCCGTGGTTGATGGCCTCGGTGTAGATATTTTTAACGATGCAAAGATCATCGGCAATCTTCGCTGTGTGTGGAAGGATTTCGGAAAACCACTGACCCGACTGACCATGACGGGCAAAGTTAAAAGGCGAACCGGCGAGGGGAATAGAGGATTGGTTGCCTGACATTGTCGAGAGGCGTTGTCCGCCTCTCACTTCGTCGGGGAGTTGTTCGCCGTGTTTCTTGTTGAGGAGAGGCTTTGGGTCGTAAAGATCGAGTTGTGAGGGTCCGCCGGACTGGAAGAGGAAAATCACTCGCTTGGCTTTTGCCGGGAGCTGTGGCGAAGAAAGCGACGAGTTCTCTGCTTGCAAAAGATTAGCCAATGCGAGCGAGCCAAATCCGAGCGCGGAGTCGCGGAGAACTTCGCGCCGATTGAGAAGAGGGGAATTGTTCATGTTGGATTACTGCTTGGTGTTCACCTCGTAAAGATTGAGGATCGCTTGGGCCACTGTGGTCATAGCGGCGAGTTCAGGAGTCGCGGATTTGGTCTTGGTGTGTCCTTGTGAAAGAAAGCGCTTTGCTTCTTCCGGATTAGCTTTGAAATGGGAAAGTTGCTCGTTGAAAACGATAGAAAGAATTTCGATTTCTTTTCTGTCAGGCTTCCTGGATGCGAGGCGGAGATAGATTTCCTGAATCGCTGCCTCGTTTTTTTCGGGGTGCTTTTGTAAGGCCTTGTCTGCAAGATGACGGGAGCTTTCAATAAATTGGAGCCCATTTAGAAGGACGAGAGCTTGCAGTGGGGTCGAAGTCGTTTCGCGTTTGGCGGAGCAGACGTCACGCTTCACGGCGTCGAAAGCCATCATCGCAGGGGAGGGGCCAGTGCGTTTCCAGTAAGTGTAAAGTGACCGGCGATAAAGCCCTTCGCCCATCGTGGGTTTAGAGGGTTTGAAGGATTCTGCTAGATCGTAGGGATGAACCGAGGCACCTCCGGTCTTTGAAACTAGAAGCCCCGAAGCGGCAAGAGCTTGATCGCGGATTTGCTCCGCGGGAAGGCGATGCCGGGGACCGCGGGCGAGGAATCGGTTTGCGGGATCTTTCTCCAATTCAAGCGAGTTGGCGAATGAGTCTTGTTGATAAACCCGTGACATGACGATGTCTTTCAGAAGCGCTTTAGTATCCCAACCGGAAGCGATGAAGCGGGCGGCAAGATCGTCGAGGAGTTCCTGATGTTCGGGGCGGTCCCCTTGTATTCCAAAATCCTCGGATGTTCTGACAAGTCCGAGTCCAAAGAAGGATTGCCAGAAGCGATTAACAATGACGCGGGAGGTGAGCGGGTGTCCGGGGTGAGTGAGCCATTTTGCGAGCGAAAGTCGATTGGTGGGTTTTATTCCAAAGTTTGGTAGAAACTCCGGGAAGGTGGCCTCAACTGGCTTCCCCCTATTTTCATAGGAACCTCGTTTGAGGATGTAAGCTTGCTTTGGCTTCTGAGATTCTTTCATCACCATGATTTCGGGGATCGATTCCTCGAGGCGATTGTAGGCAGAGCGCGCGGATTGGAGTTCCTTGAGTGCGCTTTGGTAAGAAGGGTTTAGGGCTAAGGTTGATTTTAGGTTGGGGGCTGGATCAACTGAGGCGGGTAGGGTTTTGACTTCCTGATCGGAGAGCTTACGTCCGAAGACGCGGAACTCATCGATAAGCCCCTCCTTGAAGCCGCGATCTCGCATGCGCTCGCCGAGTCGGATATGCGGATTACCACCACCCTTAATAGCGCGGGTTAAATTATCATATTTGATTTCGGTGGCTGCTGGGTTGCCATTGATATAAATCTGTAAGCCTCGGGCAGATGAAGAGCCGTCGTTGGTCACACTAACGTGAACCCATTCATTAGGTTTGATGGGTTTTTTTGTTTTGATTGAAATCGCATTTCCGGGCCAAAAGTGAATGAGCGACCACTGAAGGTGATTGTCGACCAACAGAAGTTCATAGCCTCGCGAGGCGGCGTCGTGCCAAGCTTTCGAACGAGAAAAAATGACAGCGCGATCTTTAACGTCGGGAGTTTTGAGCCAAAGGGACACGGTGAAGGGTTGCTCACGATGAAAATCTCCAACGTTGGTTCCGATGGCATCGTCGCCGGTGAGTTTGATCGCTTTGCCCATTTTGCCGGGAACCGCTTTGTTCGCTCCCTTGTCTTTGCCATCATCAAAGGAAAGGTGGAGGAGTTGGTCGGGTTGAAGGCTGGAAAAATCTTTAGGATTGATTGGGGTCGGCGTAAATTCCTTCGCTGTTTGTTCCACTTTGGCGAGTGAGCCTACAATCGCTGATTCGCCTTCTGCCAATTGTTTTTCCTGAGCTTCATTGGGAAGAGGCATTGCAGGAGTGGGGGTGGCATCGGCATTGAAGAATGAGTAGAGACCGGATTCATCAATATCGTCAAAGAAAGCGAAGATTGAGTAGTAGTCTTTGGTGGTGGTAGGGTCGTATTTGTGATCGTGGCAGCGTGAGCATTCCAAGGTAAGTCCGAGAAACGTCGTGCCGAAGGTGTGGACGCGGTCGGCAACATATTCGACGCGAAATTCCTCGGGAACAGAGCCGCCCTCGACCTTTTGCTGATGGAGACGTGAGAATGTGGTTGCGATTCGGGATTCGCGAGAGACGTCCGGCAGGAGGTCACCAGCAATCTGTTCGTGGATGAATCGATCGAAGGGTTTGTTGGAATTGAAGGAATTGATGACGTAGTCACGGAATGGCCAGACTCGTCTATTTCGGTCTTGCTGGAAGCCATAGCTGTCGGCATAGCGTGAAACATCTAACCATGGCGTGGCCATGTGCTCGCCGTAGGCAGATGAAGTAAGAAGTTTATCAACAAGGGGTTCAAGATTGTCGGGATCGAATGTTTCGATTTGCTCGGGAGTAGGAGGGAGACCGGTGAGATCGAAAGTCAGGCGACGAAGGAGCTGATGGGGCTTTGCCTTGGATTTAAGCTTCAAGCCTTCTTCGGCAAGGTGTTCTGAGACGATTTCATCGATTGATTTCCCGCTCGGCTTACTCAGTTTGGTGAAAGCCCAATGTTCGGTGTATTCCGCACCTTCCTTGATCCAGCGCGCTAGCAGGTCTTTTTGTTCGCTGGTGAGCTTGCGTTTGGAATCCGGTGGTGGCATGAGGTCATCCGAATCCTTGGAGTGAATTCGATCAATGAGCTCGGATTTTTCGGGCTTTCCCGGAACGATTGCTCCGGCATCGAGGGCGTCCTCACGAAAGTCGAGGCGGAGATCGCCCTCACGGTGTTCGGGATCAGTGCCGTGGCAATAGTAGCAATTCTCCGAAAGGATGGGTTGAATGTCCCGATCGAAGGAGATTGCTTTTTCTCCAAACACGTTGAGAGCGAGAAGGAGTGTGAGAGTGAGGATACGCGCGGATTTCGGCATAAGATTGTCGATTTGTGTGACAGCGAAAGTGTCGCTTAACTACCACTCACCCTATTACTAGGGATGTAATGGTGGGTTGTCAAAAAAGTCGGCTCCCGGAGGTGCTCGGGCACAGTGGAGTCAGTTTGCAGACTTTTGTGATTAGGCGGTTCTTGAATATCTCGATCGCTTTAACGTTTGCTTTATCTAGGGATTCTTGAGTTCGGAGAGCTTCAGATCAATCTTCGGGAGGGCTGTTTGATCGGCAAGGATACCAGAATTCATGGACTACGGCCATTCCTTGCAAGTTCATGCAATCGTCAAATTCTCACTTTATCCTCGAAAGTCGGGCTTGGTTTAAGGCGTAATAGTTCTATGCGAACAAGTATTCCTCCCGAGATCACCAAAGGTCTCACGTCACTCCGTCAGCGGATTAGGTGGATTCAGCTTGTTCGGGGTTTGCTGAAAACCGCGAGCGTGGTTCTTATTGGGTTGCTCGCTATCGTGGCCATCGATTTCTTTCTAGCGCCCTTGCCTTCGTGGGCGCGGGGCACGCTTTTCTTTGCGTGGCTAGCTGCGGCAGGGATTGCAGCGATTCTTTTTATTGCAAAATCATTATTGACGAAGATCTCGCTCGTGAGGCTCGCGCGGTGGTTGGAGGAACGTCACCCGGAGGTTCAAGAGAGAATTAGTAGTGCCTTGGAGCTTTCCGATCATCCGGAGGGGATTTCTCCCGAGTTGCTCACGGAACTTTCCAATGAAGCGGCTGCGGATATTGGCACTGTTGACCCGCATGAAGAAGTAGCCGGAAGTCGTGTGCGGCGATCCATGTGGTCGGTTGTGACCTGTTTGGTGGCGATCGTTGCTTTGGTGGTGATCTGGCCGCGTGAGATGAGTCGCCTTTTGACTCGTGCAGTTTCGCCATTTACGGAGTTGGGAAATGCCGGAGCTTTTCGTTTCGAAATTAGTCCGGGAGACCTCGAGGTTCTGGAAGGCGATGAAGTTCAGATTGATCTTATCTATACCGGTGATTTGGAGAAGCCTCTGCAGTTGGTGATCGAGAAAAATGGCAATCTCGTGGCTGAGACTCTTGAGCCAAGCTCTTCCGATGGTGATACCCACACTTACTCGTATCATCTCCATTCGGCAGAAGCTGGATTTAAATATTCCGCTCGTGTTGCAGGAAGCGAGAGCGATCGCTTCGAAGTGAAGGTTTACCCGCTGCCGCGTCTCCTAGAACCGACAGTGACCCTGCGATATCCATCTTACACCGAATGGCCAAATCGGGAGATTTCGCTGGGAATCGGGATTCAAGCCTTGGCGGGAACCGAGGTGACCGTGAAAGGGCGTCTCGATACTCCGATTGATCGGGGAGAGGTTCTTTTTAATTCAGAGTCGATGGGCGAGATAGAGCTGGAGCCTACGGCGCGGGGAACGATTGTGACCTGGAATCAGATTTTGAAACCGGGACTTGATGGATCTGCTTTAATGAAGGTGAAGCACCGTTTGGGCCGCGAACTTGATGCCGCACAGTTTCAGCTTTTTGCTGAGGAAGATCCTGCTCCGGAAGTGGCGATTTTAACTCCGATTCAACGGGAGTTTCGGGTGAAACCAACCGAACAGGTGATTCTCGTCTATTCTGCCATCGAGCAGATTGGGATCGCCAAGGTTGAAATTGAACTCGAAGTGAATGGTAAGTCGGTCGAATCGCTTGCTGAGCTTCTTCCTGAACGGATCGATGGTGCGAACGGAAAACTTTGGGAAGGGGAAGCGATGGTTTTACTGAGTAATATTGTGGCAAAGCACAAGGGAGCGAAACAACTGAAGATGCGTCTTGCCGTTAGTGACAACCGACCTGAGGAACTCTCAGGTCCTGGCGTAGGCTATTCAGAATGGCTTGAATTTAAGCTGGATATGAACGCCGAGTCACTGGTGCGACAGGAATTGCGCAATCAGGACAGCGATATTCAGAAGACTGTCGAGGAAGCGATTAAGAAGGTTCAAGAAGCTCAAAACAAGATGCATGATGCAAAGGGCCAACTTGACAAAGAGCAAGTCAGCGAGCGTGCCGAAAAGGTTCTTGCGCAGGCCCGTGAAAAGTTGGAGGACGCGAAAGAAGACCTCACCGAACTCAGCGAACGAATGAAACAGAGCGTTCAGGAACATCGACGTGGTGACGTGGAGCAAGCGGTGGCGAAACTCGATGAGGCAAAGAAGTCGGTTGAAAATGCTCCGCTTCAAGACACTCCCGAAGCCCGAAGATCCGAGATCGATAATGCTCTCCGCGAAAGCGAAGAGGCGATTAATGATCTTCAGGAATTACGTCAGGAAGTTCAAAAGGACCAGCCTAAGACCAATGACTTGGCCAAGCTTCAGGAAATGGCCCAGAAGCAGGAGGAGCTAGCTCGCGAGGCCGCCGAGGAGACTCCCGATCAGGACTGGGAGAATGATCAGCGACGGATGCAGGAACAAATTCGTCAGGAGGTGGCACAATCACCAGAAGCGAAAGCTGCCGCGATGGAGGCGCAGGCAGATCAAGCGATGGAGCTTTCTAATGAGGCTGAAGAGTTGAAGAACGCTCAAGAAGGGCTTTCAAAGTTGAGCGAACAAGCTGAGCCGGCTCCCCAGAAAATGAATGCTGAGCAGCTAAAGAATGCGCTCGCCCAAGAACAGCAAAACGCTTTGACCGAAGCTCGCGAAGAACTTGCCGAGGCGCGCCGGGATAAAGAGAGTGATCGGGCTGAAGATCTGAACAAAGCGATTAATGAGGCTCAACAAGCTGCTAACAAAGCGCGTCAGTCGAAGCCTGAGCAAGCAGCGGAATTAGCAAGGAAGGCTGCGGAGGAGTTGGCAAAAAATTCTGATCAATCGCCATCTCAAGAAGCGCTGAAGGAAAAGCAGGAGAAGCTTTCTGAGGCCTTTGAGTCGCTAGCTGAAGGGGATACCGAGAAAGCTCAGGATACTTTGGAAGAGATTCAAGAGATGGCTAACCCTCGTGAGATTGCGAAGGCTTTGGCTGAAGAACAACTGAAGGCCGCTCATGAAGCCCGACAGGAAATGGCAGAGGCCAAGCGTGATAACGAAGGTCGTGCCGAAGATTTAGCCAATGCTGCCGAGCAAGCCAACGAAGCTGCCGAGGAAGCCGAGAAGAACAATCCAGAGCTAGCAGCGGAAGCAGCTCAAAAAGCAGCTGAGGAACTTGCCAAAAATGCTGAAGATTCTCCAACCCAAGAAGCCTTGCAAAATAAGCAAGAAAAGGTCGCCGAAGCTCTAGAGGCTCTTTCTGATGGAGAAACCGAAAAGGCTCAAGAATTACTCGAAGAGTTACAAAATTTGCTTAACCCGCGTGAAATTGCCGAGGCGCTTGCGAAGGAACAAAGTGAAACCGCGCAAGAAGCTCGCGAAGAAATGGCTGAGGCAAATAAGGCTGGTGAGAGCCGAGCGGAGGATCTTGCAAAAGCCGCCGAAGAGGGGGACAAGGCCGCCAATGAAGCTCAGAAAAATAATCCTGAAATGGCAGCCGAAGCAGCCCAGAATGCTGCCGAAGAATTAGCGAAAGCTGCCGAGGAGTCAGGTTCACAGAAGTCTCTTCAAAACAAGCAGGAGAAGTTGGCGGAAGCTTTCGAAGCTCTTGCGGAAGGAAATACGGCTGAGGCCCAAGCTGCTCTTGAGGAAGCTCAAAACATTGCTGATCCGGATGATGTTGCGAAAGCTCTTGCTGAAGCTCAGAAAGATATTCTTGAGGGAGCGAAGGAGGAATTGAGTAACGCCCAGGAGGGGAAGGAGGCTCGTGCCGAGACTCTCCCTAAGGCAGTTGAGCAAGCTCAGGAGGCTTTCAGTGAAGCAAGGCAGGCTGATGCCAAAGCCGCCGCCGAAGCTGCCCAAAATGCGGCCGAGGAATTGGCGAAGGGTGCCGAGTCGTCGCCCTCCCAGCAGTCGCTTCAAAATCAGCAGGAGGCGCTCGCCGAGGCCTTTAAGGAGCTCGCGGAGGGTAACACCAACGAAGCCTTTCAAGGACTCGAGAAAATGCAGTCCGAGCGTTTGACTGATGCGCTTGAACAAGCTTTAGCTCGAGAGCAGGAAGCAATTGTCGAGGGGACCCAGCAGGAGCTGAGTGAAGCTCGTGAGATGCAGGAAGCTCGAGCTAATGATCTTCCGGAAGCATTGGCTCAAGCAGAGAGCGCGTTGCAGGAAGCGATGCAGGGAGACTCCCAAGCTGCTGCGGAAGCTGCTCAGGCAGCAGCGTCCGAACTTTCTAAAGGTGCTGAGGCTTCCGACTCCCAAAACTCTTTGCAAGAGCGTCAGGAGGAAATTGCCGAGGCCTTGCAGGATCTTGCTGAAGGTCGTGCCGGGGAAGCTCTGGCTTCTCTACAGGAAATGCAAAGCGAGCGGGCTGCTGATTTAGCTCAAGCGATCGATGATGTTGCAGCGGTTGAGGGTGATCCATTAAGCCAGGCAAGCCAGATGGCCAATCAAGGAGCTCAGAATGCGAGCCAGGCTTCGCAAGCGCAGCAAGATGGGCAGGCCCAGCAAGCTTCTCAACAGCATCAACAGGCTGCTCAGAAATTTGCCCAAGCTCAGCAGTCACTTCAAAGCGCTTCGCAACAGTTGGCTCAACAAGCTGCCCAGGCTGCAGAGCAAGGTGAGAATCCCAATCAGGCTCCAGCCCCGGGAGATGCGATGGCTGAGGCCTTGCAGAAGAGTGCGCAGGCTGCGAATTCCGCGCAGTCCGGACAACAGCAGCAGGCCGCAGCTCAAGCTCAGGCCGCTGCCGAGGCTTTGAAGCAGGCAGCGAGCGAAGCGATGTCCAATATGAAGCAAGGTGGTAAGCCGGGTGATCCGGCGCAGGCGAATCAACCCGGAGAGCCTAGTGATCAAGCGGCTCCTCCCAGCGATGAAGCCAAGGAAGGAGTTCGCCAGGCGCAGGCTGACCAAGGTGTTCCAGCCGAGCTCGCCAAGTTGGGAATCAACGCTGCGGATTGGGAAAAGATCCAGGCCACTCTCAACACGGATGTCAGTGGATCCCGCCGCGCGGTAATACCTGAGGACTACCGGGGTCTCGTGCAGAAATACTTTGAGCAAGTCTCTAAAAAGAAATGAAAACGCTTTTCTCACTCATCCTCGGAATCTTCCTTATCGTGATCGCATCAGGACAAGAAGTTGCCCCGACCGTCTTCGCCAATTGGAAGGATAAAGTTGACCCATCGGTCGATCGAGGTCTGAATTATTTGGCCCGTTCCCAGCAGAACGATGGTAGCTACCCTGGGAGTTACGGAAATTCCTGTGGAATTCCGGCTCTCGCAGGAATGGCCTTTTTGTCCCGCGGACATCTCCCCACAGAAGGTCCTTATGCGGAACCCCTGAATAAGATTATCGATTTCTTGATTGGAAGACAGAATCGGGAGGGACTCTACACGGGGGGGCAGTATGGCAGCGGTCCCATGTATGGACACAATATAGCCACGCTTTTCTTATCAGAAGTTTCCGGGATGGTGGATCCGGATCGCCAAAAGAAGATAAATGAAAGTCTCCCTCGAGCATTGGCTTTGATTCTACGTGCTCAGGCGGTGCAGAAGTCGTCACGTCATCAAGGTGGCTGGCGTTATCATCCCAATTCGCGGGATTCAGATACCTCATGCAGTGGTTGGGCTCTGATGGCGCTGCGCTCTGCAAAACTCAACGGGGCGGATGTGCCGGATAAGGCGATCGCTGACGCAGTTGCTTATCTTTACGGAAACTTTTCGGAGAAAAATGGTCACTTTGGGTATTCCAGTCCGCATAATTCCAAGAATTCCCTGACTGGAATGGGGCTTCTTTGTCTGGAGCTTTGTGGGGAACACGGGAAGCCATCGACCATTAAAGCGGCCGATTACATTCTCGAGAGCTTTCGAGCGCTGGAAGGGGCTCAGTTTGAATTCTACGGAAACTACTATAACGCTCAGGCCATGTTCCAGCTTGGGGGGAGGTATTGGGAAACTTATGCTGACTGGATGTATGAGACTTACCTGAAAAAGCAAAAAGATGATGGTTCATGGTATAGCCGAGAGGCAGGCCAGGTTTATGGAACTGCGATGATGACTCTTGCTTTTACCGTTCCCTATCGTCAGTTGCCGATTTACCAGCGTGACGAAACGGTGGATGAAGAGTAGTCTTCCCTATGTCTGAAATTGAGGAGCTTTACGAAGTGCTCGAAGAAGCCCGTGAGGCGGATCAGGTTGCGAGTGCCTGTGTGATCTACGAAGAAATTCTCACCCAAGAGGATGTTGAAAATGTTATGTCGACGCTCTTGTATGCAACTGACTTGATTGATTTTGGAAATTTTTCGCAAGCTGAAGCGACTTTGCTCCGAGTTACGGATTTGTGCGATGAAGCGGAGTCTCAGGAATTGCTCTTGTTTAATCTCGCGACTCTTCACGAGAAAAAAGGAGAATTTAGAGAGGCGGAAAAACACTATCGTCTTGCCCACGAGCAAAATACAACACGAGGCGAGTTGCTTTTAATGGCAGCTAATATGGCTTTTCATCAGGGGGAAGCTCCTAAGGCCGAGTATCTGGTGCGGGAGGGATTGAAATATCAGTGTGCGCAAGATGAAGCTTATTCCAGCCTTGGTTTTTACTTAGCCAGCCAGCGACGATTTTCCGAGGCCAAGACGATCTTTCAGGAGGTCTTAAAAATTGATCCGGAAAACGAATACGCTACCGAGTGGATCGAAGACCTCGATCAGCTACTTCTGGATTAAACCTGAGTCTACTTGGCTCTTGGGTGAGCCGAGTTATAAGCTTCGCGAAGGCGTTCCTTGGTCACGTGAGTGTAGATTTGCGTGGTCGAAAGCGAGGCGTGGCCTAAGAGGGACTGAACTGAACGGAGATCGGCCCCATGATCCAGAAGGTGAGTTGCGAAGGAGTGTCTTAACTTATGAGGAGTGACGTTGAATGGGATACTCGACTGGGTGAGATACTTTTTGAGAACCGAATTTACCGACCGGGTAGAGATACGTTTACGAAGTTTGGAAACGAATAGAGGGCCTTCGTGAACCCCAGCGATGCTTCGGTATTTTTGCATCGCTTTCATGGCGTGTGAACCAATGGGGACTAGGCGTTCCTTGGATCCTTTTCCAATGACTCGCACCGATTCGTTGACGGAATCGATGTCATTCACATCGAGCGAAGCGAGCTCGGCAAGACGAAGACCGGTAGAGTAAAATAGCTCTAGAATGGCAGCGTCACGCTCACGCATCCAAGATGGAGATTGGCCTTGAAGTTCCGATTTCATGGGGAGTTCAAGAAGTTCTTCGATTTGGGTTAAGGTCAGAACAACGGGCAGAGCCTTGTCGGCCTTCGGAAGTTCGACCTCGGCGACGGGGCTGTTTGGGTAGCCGCGACGATGAACGAGGAACTTATAAAAAGAGCGGTAGGCTGCGAAGCGAAGCCGCACTGTGCTGCGAGCAAGACCGTCTTTTTGGAGTTGGAAAAGATAAGCGCGAAAGTGGTCAGAGGTAAGATCTCGCCATTTAAAAAACTGATCGTCGAGCCACACGCGAAAAAGTCGAATCGCAAGGGTGTAGTTCTCGAGTGTCTTAGGAGAAGAATTCTTCTCGGTGGTCATGAACTCGATGAAGGCATCGACTTCGCTGTCAGTATGAGGGCTCACCGCTGAAGAACATACAGAATTCTAAATATTCGGGAAACCTAAATTCTAGGGCGAGCGGGCAATGGTGATCAAGCTAGGGATTGTATTCTCTGAAGGTGTAGTATTAGAGGGGTTGCACGACCGAGATCAGAGACCCTCTGGGCGTGACGATCAACCCCTGAATCTGTCGGTCGCTTTCAAATTTAAAAAGATTATAGGCAATCGACCAATAGGTTCTAAGTCCCCTAGGCTGAATTGAGGATTGGCAAAGTCGATGATGGCGGGTAAGCGGTGTGCCGAATGCCAAAGGTCTTTATCAAAACCTACGGGTGACAGATGAACGAGCGGGATTCTGAGCAGGTTGCTCAGACGTTTGCCGAACGAGGTTACACTCTCACCCCCAAAGAACAGGATGCTGATGCGATCTTGATTAATACCTGTAGTGTTCGCGATCAGGCGGAGCAGAAAGCTTTGGGGAAAATGGGGATGATGGGGAAGTATCGTGAGAGCCGCGATCACGTTGTCTATGGCTTTATGGGGTGCATGGCGCAGAGTCGCGGATCAGAGCTTTTTGACCGGGTGCCTCACCTTGATTTGGTAGTGGGGACGCAAAAGTATCACCGCGTTTTCGACTATGTGGACAGCATTTTAAATCGTCGCCTGCAGACACGTATGGACGAGGTCGGGGTGGAAATGGTCACAGGACGGGTTGAGGATGAAATCATAAAGATTAATCAGGACCGGATTATCTCCGCGAGAATGGTTGACACTGATGAGGAGGAAGGCAGCCAAAATACCATCAGGGATCATATTCCTCGAGAAAGCCAACAGGCGACTTCCTTCGTCAGTATCATGCAAGGATGTAATATGCGGTGTTCGTTTTGTATTGTGCCGGATACACGTGGCAAAGAACGAGGAAGACCGATTCCCGATATTGTTGATGAAGTTAAGGTGCTCGTAGGCAAGGGTGTGAAGGAGGTCACTCTGCTGGGGCAAATTGTAAATCTTTATGGTCGGACCGAGTTTTCCAAGGTTGATGGTAAATCACCATTCGTGCAACTTTTGGAAGCAGTGCACGAGATCGAGGGTCTCGAAAGGATTCGCTTTACCAGTCCGCATCCCATTGGTTACCGCGATGATTTGGTGAAGGCTTTCACTTATCTGCCGAAGCTTTGTTCACACATTCACTTCCCGATGCAGAGCGGGAGTGATCGTATTCTTAAAAAGATGCGGCGACCCTACAAGAACGAGAAGTTCCTTACGATCTGCGAGAAGATGCAGGCTGCACGACCGGATCTAGCAATCACCACGGACATTATCGTGGGGTTCCCTGGCGAGACTGAGGAAGACTTCCAGGAGACGGTAGAGTGCATGAAACGGATTGGTTTTGATAACAGCTTTATCTTCCGTTACTCAAAACGAAAAGATACTCCGGCCGCCGAAATGGACGAGCAATTGAGCGATAAGATTAAGGAGGAACGCAACCAGACATTACTCCGAATCCAGGGGGAATTGACTACCTCGAAGAACGCAAAATTGATTGGCACCGTTCAACAAGTGCTCTGCGAAGGGCCGAGTAAAACTAATAAAGAGCGCCTTAGCGGGCGAACGAGCCAGAACAAGATTGTCATCTTTGATGGTAACGCCGAAAGAATGGCTGGGCAGTTGCTTGACGTCAGGATTGAGGACTCAACTGGCTACACTCTTTATGGGACGCCCGAGATTCATTAGGAAGAGCTGATTTAAGCCTTTACCACTGGGAAGGGGAACTTAGTTTTGCGGCTCATGAAAGAAGGCCCTCATCCTTACCAAGAAATCTCGCTCGGAACCGCCGGGTTAGTTCTGGGGATTATTTTGGTCGCAGTTTACGGTTTGATGTTTTTGAAGGCGGAGGCCTCAAAAAAATTCGTCCTAAAGTTGCCACGTAATGCCGATCTCGGAACTTATTTTATAGGTTTTGGGATGGTTTGGTTTTGGCTGTTAGTTGCGCCACCTGACAAAGGGATTTTTTCAGCGCTGAGCATGGATCTCGGAGAGTTTAACAAGGTGAAAACATACCTCATGTTCGGGGTTCCCTTGTTCTGCCTTGGGATGATCTTTTTTGTTCGCGAGTTTCTCTTTGTTCGCGGTTTGGGTCTCTGCCTTCTGATGGCTTCTGCTC
Organism: Akkermansiaceae bacterium; assembly: GCA_029242935.1. Taxonomy (GTDB): domain Bacteria; phylum Verrucomicrobiota; class Verrucomicrobiia; order Verrucomicrobiales; family Akkermansiaceae; genus SW10. The sequence continues at coordinate 8,782 of JAQWSX010000043.1, read as the reverse complement.
CACTTCTCTATGCTTCCGATTTTGAGGAAGCTCCATTGCAATTCTTGATGCCGGCATTTTGCTACCTTATGATCATTAAAGGGCTTTATTTTGTGGGAATGCCTTACCTCTTTCGAGATGGGGTGAATTGGCTCACGGCTTCGGATACTCGTTGGCGTGGACTTGCACTCGGCGGGTTAGCTCTGGGCCTGGTATTTGTGACCCTCGGACTGACCGCTTGGCGTGGCTATTGAGCGAATCATGAAACAGTCCTGGTTTGTGCTGGGGCATCGGAATCCTGACGCAGATGCTATTTGTGCTGCGATCGGCCATGCTGCTTATTTGCGTGCGACGGGCGAATCGGAGGTGGTTGCCGCTCGCTGTGGTGAAGTTCCCCCACGGGTCAAAATCGTTCTCGAGCAGGCTGGACTTGAACCCCCGGTGTTAGTGGATGACGTTCGCCCGACGGCGGGGTCGATTTGTCGTAAAACAGTGGTCGCGGTGAGGCAGGACGATACCTTTCTCATGGCCTATCGCCTAATGGTGGATCATGGAGTGCGCGCGGTACCGGTCCTGAATAATGGAGGGGAAGTGAGGGGGCTTTTACACTTTCTTGACTTATTGCAACTTCTCCTGCCCCCGGCAACCGATGGGCGGAATGTGAAAATCCTTCATGCTAGCCTCGAGAATATTGGAGCGACATTGGGGGCTTCCGAGAATTGCGGGGCCACACCACCTTCTGACGAGGAGGGCCTGATCATGATGGTGGGGGCTTCTAGCCAAGATACGGTGGGTCGTCGTCTTGAGGCTGCCAGGGAAGAAGGCTTGGCCAGTAAATATCTTGTGATTTGTGGTGATCGTCCCTTCGTGCACAAACAAGCGCTTGATTATGGCACGAGGGCCTTGATCGTAACTGGTGGTTACAAGCCGGACGAGGAGATTGCACGCCAAGCCAAGGATAAGGGAATGATTATTTTGTGTAGCCCTCACGATACCGCGACTACCGTTAAGCTAGCTCTCTGCGCTAGGAAGGTCAGGAATATCATCAGCGACGATTTTATGGCGCTAGCATCCAATGAAGTAGTGAGCCGGTTCGGTGGAAAGGTTGCCGCGTCTTCACAGGATCTCTTTCCGGTTGTCGAGGTTGGCACCCGAAGGTTGATGGGGGTTTTCTCAAAATCGGATCTGGTGGATCCTCCGAGAACCTCGCTTTCGTTGGTTGATCACAATGAGTTTTCGCAGGCCGTCAATGGGGTCGAAGAAGCAAAGGTCATAGAGATCCTCGATCACCACCGGCTTTCTGGTGACCTAGTCACTCGCGACCCCGTCCGTTTTATCAACGAACCGGTTGGGAGTTCTTCCACGATTGTGGCACGAAGATTTCGTGAAAGGGGTCTGCAGCCCGAAGCCGCTGTTGCTCTCTGTCTTTGCGCAGGGTTGGTCTCTGATACTCTTAATCTGACCTCTCCTACGACCACGGATGTTGATCGTGACATGCTCCTTTGGCTTTCCGGACTGGCTGAAGTGGATGCGGATGAGTTTGCCGAAGCTTTTTTTGCCTCCGGTTCCTTGCTTCTGCATGCAGATGCGAAAGCGATCGTTGGGACTGACCGGAAGGAATTTAACGAAGATGGAGTGTTCCTTAGTCTATCGCAGGTAGAGGAGACGAGCTTCAAGGGGCTTTCCAAACGTCAGGAAGAACTCGTCGAAGAACTTGAAAGATTGCGTCATGAACACCGTTACGAACTTTGTGCGATCTTGGTCACAGACATCCGCCGGCACGACAGTGTTTTGCTCGCGGTGGGGCGGGAAGAATTACTTTGTAAACTTCCATTCACTCGCAGCGGAGTGAATGAATTTTCCGCTCCGGGTGTTGTTTCTCGCAAGAAACAACTGTTTCCGGCGGTGTGCCAAGCGATTAAGCTTCGTTCCGACTAATCTGCGAAGTCGCCTTGGCGATGCCAATCACTTCGCGGGCTTAGCCTTTTTGTTAGCTTCACCTTCTTTCTCATCCTTAGACTTTCCTGCGGATTTAGATTTTTCTTCCTCGGCCTTTTTAGTGGCTTCCTTTTTCTTTTTCTCCTCAGCCTTTTTTTTGTCTTCCGCTGCCTTCTTTTCCCGGGCGCGCTTCATTTCGTTGTTGAAGTCTTTGTTCTTTCGCTCAAGCGTGAAGGGCTCCTCTTTGATCTGCGGCGGCCAAACGTTGTTTTCTTGGTCAGCATCGGCAGTCTGCTCGGTTGGATCGATTAAAACCTTCTCTACGGGATGGCGAGTGACGAAAAGCTTACTGACGGCTTCGTGATTTTTTTTCCAAATTTCGGCTGGGATTTGGTGAGACTCTTTCTTTCCGTTCTTAAAGTGGAGTTGAACTAGGATGGGCATGATCGCTCCCCCCTTATTCTCAAAGTTTACTACAGTGAGATGCTTGTTTGTCCTCAGAAGTTTCTTCTCTTGAGGCTTTAGGTCGGCAAGCATCTTTTTGTATTTTTCACGATCGCTTTCTGAAACTTTGGGCTTCTTCTTTTTGTCATAGAAATCCTTGAGGCCTTCGTTTTCATTTACGTATTTCGGAATGTCACGGTTGCGTTCGGCGACAATATTTTTTTTATCACTTTCTTTTTTCTCCTTTTGTTTGGCCTCCATTTTTTTGTCCGGATTCTGGAGCTGGAGGTCAAGAGTGTGGCGGGTGAATCCGGTGACGCTAATGTCCACGTGGTTCGTCGTATAAAACCAAGAGCGCCAAAACCAATCAAGATCGACTCCAGCGGCGTCTTCCATAGTCCGGAAGAAATCGGCTGGTTCAGGGCTTTTGAACATCCAGCGTGTGCTGAATTCCTTGAACGCATCATCAAAGATTTCTCGGCCGAGGATGGTTTCACGGAGAATGGAAAGACCGGTCGCTGGTTTGCTGTATGCGTTGGGTCCAAACTGAAGGATGGATTCAGAGTTTGTCATGATTGGCCGCTGGTTGCTGCTGGTCATGTAGCGGATAATTTTGCGAGGGGTGGGACTTGAGGGGTAGTTGTGCCGCCATTCCTGCTCCGCGAGCATTTGGATAAAGGAATTAAGACCTTCGTCCATCCAGCTCCACTGGCGTTCATCCGAATTCACGATCATGGGAAACCAGTTGTGCCCTACTTCGTGAATCACGACTGAAATGAGTCCGTTTTTGGTACTTTCGGAATAAGTGCCATCTTTTTCGGGCCGAGGACCATTGAAGCAGATCATAGGATACTCCATCCCATAAACCGGGCCATTCACGGAAATCGCGACCGGGTAAGGGTAGTCGAAGGTGTATTTCGAATAGAAATTCAGAGTATGGATAATGGAGTGGGTAGAATAGGTGCTCCAAAGCGGCTCCGCTTCATTTGGGTAGTAGGACATTGCCCAAACTGGCTTCTGGCTGGTGGTTAGCTTGTGCTGAACGGCATCCCAGATAAATTTTTTGGAGGAGGCCCAGGCGAAGTCGCGGACGTTCTTGGCTTCGAAGATCCAGGTTTTGGTTCCTTTGGATTTTGATTCTTCGTTTTTGGCCGCTTCTTCGGGATTGACGATAAATATTGGGGATTTGACGGTCTCGGCTTTTTTAAGGCGTTTTTGCCAAACTGGCTTTAAGACTTTGTCTCCATTTTGGAGTTCGCCAGTCGATGCGACGATATGGTTGTCCGGAGCGGTGATTTGGACCCGGTAGTTTCCAAACTCGAGCGCGAATTCACCGCGTCCAAGAAAGGCTTTGTTTTGCCATCCCCTAACATCGGTATAGGCACAAACACGTGGATACCATTGAGCGATTTCGAAGATTTTTCCACCCTTCTCAAATTTTTCCATATTGCTGCGTCCCCGGCTTGTGCGGGAGTCGGTGATGGTGTAGTGCCAATCGATTCGATAGGTGAATTTCTCGCCAGGCTTGAGAGGCTTGGGAAGATCAACCCTCATCATGGTATCGACAACTCGGTGCTTAAGATCGGTCCCACCATCATCAGTCAACGTGGTGATCTTAAATCCTCCATCGAAATTTCCCCTGAGAAGCAGAGCTTCGAATGAATCGTATTGCATCTTGCCTAGGCGGGGAGCTTCACTGCTTTGGTGGCCCATGGAACCTGGAGTGAATTTGTTCCGGTCCAGCTGCATCCAGATATATTTAAGGGTGTGGGGAGACTGGTTGTGATAGACAATCCGTCCGTTTCCGGTGAGAAGATTCCTTTTTTCAGCGAGTGTGACTTTGAGGTCGTAATCGGCTCGTTGCTGCCAGTATTTGGGACCGGGAGCTCCAGAGGCGATCCTCGATTCCGTGGGGGTTGGCCAGACTTCCTCTAATTGGCGGAATGGATCGTTGTGGAACTCGACAGGGTGGGAAAGGCATGCGGACACAAGTCCAATAAAAATTGCGAAAAATTTCATATGTGGGAAGGAACTATCGGGACCGTATGACGGTTGTCTCTGATTGCCAGTCTCAATCCTGCTTCTCGAACTGATATCTTTTCCCTTTGACCGTAACGTTTGGCGGCAATTTTGTGTCCTTAAAAATCTGGTAGCCGGTTTTGAGGTTCTGCCAGAAGGAGTGCCAGCTATTTCCGGAGTTCTGTTGCATGGCCTTATCTGTCATTTTAAATGGGAAGATGTGGACTCGAAAGAACTTTTGGCCTCCCTTGAAAGCAGCATCGGCGAGGGTGTAGATCTCCTCAATTTTGGCGTTCGTCATCGCGATGCAACCGATCGAGACGTTAGAACCGTGGACCATGATGAAATCACCGGTCCGGCTGTGAGCCTGATCGTACTGATTTGGGTAACCAATGTTGAACGACAGGTGAAAATTGCTTTGTGGATTCATCTGGCGGGGAGTCACAAAGTAGAATCCTTCTGGGATTTGTCCGTCGCCTTGGCGAAGCTTCGGGCCGGGCCCGCCGGAGGTTCCGGCAATAAAATAGCTGTTTAAAAGGATAAATGAGTCTCCTTTTTTGACCCACAGCTCAAGCTGGCGTTCCTTTTTGAAAGCGCGCATAAAGACGGGGGATCCCCATTGGAGTTCCTTTTCCTCAAAAAGCTTTTTGAGCCGCGGGTCGACCTTCTTTTTGACCGCCGCAAATCGTTTTGCGCCGTTTTTGTAGTCTTTGTTCGAAATGTCCAAACCTTGAGCGTTTGTTCTTTTGTTGATGATGAAGAGGAAAAGGGTCGTGATCAAAGCGCCCAAGCCCAGAAACAATAGCTTTTTTTTCCCCATTACGGCGGAAGTATGGCGAAATCCGGTGGTTTAAGCTAATCGGAAATCCAATCTTTGGTATGTTCCACACGGTTTCGGCTCTGAAAATTTACTACAATTTGGTGGCGGTCCTGATTTGACGGCAGGGTGAGTCATCGCTTCACTGAAGCGTGCCTGGAACGGAAAAGAAATCTCGACGCATTGATTGGAAGAAGACTTTTGGTCTCTATAGTTACTTGGGGAAGTATCGTAGGATCTTTATCCCTTCGGTGATTGCTTTGTTTGTGACTGGCGGGCTCTCGCTCGCTTTTCCGTATTTTTTGGGAAGTCTGATTGGTTCTCCACAGGAGGCGATGCAAGAGGGAGCTGATCCTTCCGAGGTGAGTGAGAAGATTAACAAGGTTGTGTCGACGCTTCTCCTCATCTTATGCGTTCAGGCATTTGTTGCTTACTGGCGGGTTCGTGGCTTTATCAAAGCCGGCGAAAGCGCGCTCTGCGATTTGCGTCAGGATGTCTTTGCTCGGTTGGTGCGATTGCCGATGCCTTGGTTTATGGAACGACGTACCGGAGAGGTGGGATCGCGGTTCTCAGCTGACCTCGCAATTCTGCAGGAGACTCTGATCACGACAGTTCCGCAGATGGTTCGCCAATCGGTCACTTTTTTTGGCGGCTTGATTTTTATTTTTATCGCCTCGGTAAAGCTTTCGCTTTTTATGCTGGCGATGATTCCGGTAGTCGTAATCGTCGTTGCGATCGTAGGCAGAAAAATCCGCCGATGGTCTAAGGATGCGCAGGATCAGTTGGCGCAGAGTAATATTGTGGCTGAAGAAGCTGTGCAGGGAATCGCCGACGTCAAAGCATATTCAAACGAGGAGTTTGAAGAAGATCGATATCGAAGTGCTCTAGATCTGTTCCTTGGAACGGTGATCAAGGGATCGAAAGCTCGAGCGATGTTTGTAAGTTTTATCATCTTCATCCTCTTTGGAACAATCTCGGTAGTTGTTTGGTTTGGAGCTGGCATGATGTCCGAGGGGCAGATTACGAGTGAAGAATTTACACACTTCATTCTGTTTAGCATTTTTGTGGGTGCTTCTCTGGGATCCCTTCCTGACATCATGAGTCAGCTTCAGAAAACTCAGGGGGCGACCGAACGCATTCGAGAAATACTCAATCACGAAATCGAGGACCATCGCGGGGGAAGTGGAGAAACTTTGACCGGCGCAATTTCAGCTAAAGATCTTGTCTTTGCTTATCCTTCTAGGAAGGAAACGCAGGTTTTGAATGGTGTTGATTTCGAGGTGAATGCTGGTGAGCGGGTTGCGATTGTCGGGCCCAGCGGTGCCGGAAAATCGACTGTTTTCTCGCTCTTGCTCGGATTTTATGAAGGGGATGAGGGCTGCCTTTCTTTTGATGGCAAGAATTCCGGGGAGATTCCAGTTTCGACGCGTCGTGCGGCGATGGCGGTGGTGCCCCAAGAGGTTCTGTTGTTTGGTGGGACGATTCGTGAAAATATCGAGTATGGTCGTCCCGGTGCGAGCGAAGAAGAGATCATGGAAGCGGCTCAGAAAGCCAACGCCCACGAGTTTATCGATGAATTTCCCGAAGGTTACGATGCAATCGTGGGCCCCCGTGGGGTGAAGCTGAGCGGAGGCCAGCGCCAACGTATCGCGATTGCCCGCGCCGTTTTGGCAGATCCCAAAATTCTATTGCTTGATGAGGCCACGAGTGCGCTAGATTCCGAAAGCGAACGGCTTGTGCAGGAAGCTCTGAACGAGTTGATGATAGGGCGGACCAGTCTAATTATAGCTCATCGTCTTGGAACCGTGAAGAGCGCAGACAAGATCTTGGTCTTGAAGGATGGTAAGTTCGTCGAAGACGGAAGCCATTCCGAACTCATGGCAAAAGACGGGACCTACCGTTTGTTGGCTGAAACCCAGCTTCTAAACTGATCATCTCAACTCGGTCGATCGATTTTTGAATCAGAGAAATTTGCAGATGGATTTTCAGGTCGATGAATGTGAGCCTGTAGTCGCGATGATTGATATGTTGGTGCGGCTTTATGATTTGCCGGAAAGTCAGGGCCTTTACACAAAGGTCAGGGAAAGGGGGGTGATTTTGCGTCGGCCAGGTGCTTACGAGCTTCATCTAGTGCAGGAATTCGTACAGGCTCATTTTTCCCCAAAGTGGGTAAGTGAAGTACAGGTCGCTTTTTCGCGGCAGCCGGTGGCTTGTTTTATCGCAACTCAGGGTAAGGAAATCCTCGGATTTGCCTGTTATGAAACAACAGCGAAGGGATATTTTGGACCAACAGGGGTGGCTGAGTCAGCGCGGGGACTTGGGCTAGGAAAGGCCTTGTTGTTTAAATCTCTCGAAGCCCAGCGGGAAGCAGGATACGCTTATGCCTTTATCGGCGGCGTGGGCCCGAAGGAATTTTATGCAAAGACGGTGGGCGCGATTGAGATTCCGGGTAGCGATCCTGGGATTTACGTGGATATTCTCCCCGAGCCATCGGCCGAAGATCATTCATGAGCGGACAAGACCCTAAATTCGTCAAAGGAGCGTTCGCCAAGATCGCTGATCGCTATGTCGTTACCAATCACGTTCTCAGTATGGGGACTGACATCCTCTGGCGAAGGAAAGTGGGGCGGATCGTGAGTCGCTGGAACCCGGAGCACGTGCTTGATGTCGCGACAGGAACTGGAGATCTTGCCCTCGAAATTCAGAAAAGGTGTCCCGGGGCTAAAGTTTTGGGGACGGACTTTTGTCCTGAAATGTTGGCTCATGCGACCGAAGGAGGTGTGCAAAAGACACAGGTTGAGGATGCGATGAATCTTTCGTTTGAGGACGGCAGTTTCGATGTTGTAACGGCAGCTTTTGGTCTCCGCAATATGGAAAACTGGCAGAAAGCTCTTCGTGAAATGGGCCGGGTGATCAAGCCGGGTGGACACTTACTAGTTCTCGACTTCTCGCAACCGCGCGGAATTCTTAAGAAGCCCTATGGGTTTTATCTAAATAAAATCCTCCCGAAGGTGGCTGGGTTGCTGACTGGGCAGGGAGGCGCCTACCAATATCTTGCAGGTTCGATCGGAGAGTTCCCCTACGGTGAGAAGATGATCGAGCTCTTTAAGAATGCTGAATTTCAAGGCTGCGAGTGTCGGCCTCTGAGCGGTGGGATTGCTTCAATTTACACTGGGATAAAAAGTTAACTGGGCTTGTTTTCAATGGGGCTTGCGGTGAAGAGGAAGTCCGCTAGCTTCGCGCCATGAGCATTACGGGTTATGGGAATCAGTGGGTATGCGATTTGGTCCCTTACGAGCCGGGGAAGCCGATCGAGGAGACGGCGCGTGAGTTGGGCTTGGAACCTGATGAGATTGTAAAGCTTGCCAGTAACGAGAATCCCTTGGGGCCTTCTCCTAAGGCGAAACTTGCGATGGCTGAGGCAATCGAAAATGCCCATATTTATCCTGATGGCGGGGGGTATCGCTTGAGAACCGCGCTTGCAGAGAAGCACGGAGTTGCTTTCGAGAATATCGTTCTTGGTAATGGTTCTAATGAAATTATCGAGTTGCTGTGCCATTCCTTTTTGAAACCAGGAGCTGGGCT
>JAQWSX010000034.1 GCA_029242935.1 Akkermansiaceae bacterium | reverse complement strand
GGAATCCACTCATCGCGGAACCGGTCCAGATTTCCCAGCCATCGGCGCCGGGAATCATTAAATTAAGGTCTCCTTTTTTTGCACTCATTGAATAGCGATTTCTTTTCGGTCAAGAATAGTAGGGTTTTGTGATCGGTTGTTGATGATGAGGACGAGCTTACGCCGAACAGAACCCGCATAGCCAACGCTTTCGATTCTCGTCACTTGATCATTCGCATTGAGCCGCGCTTGAATCACTCCCGTTGGGTCATCAATGCCCAGATTTGCGAGAGCAGAAGGGACGTCAATCGGCTGATCATCCTCGGTGTTACGGATTCCATCAGCTCCGTCGACGATCTCAACTAGGCTCACTGCCTCCTCAATATTACTCTCGGTCGCGACAGCGATGTATTCGGCCGGCGCCTCATTGACGTCGAGTCCGCCGCTGCTCCACACCGTAAACCAGTCCCGCCAGTTCGGATTGGCAGCCTCAACAAGAGGCATCCCGCGAACCAAGCGCATTTCCTCCAGCGCGTAAAAAGGACGGTTGAACGGTTGCTCGAACAGCCCTTGGCCCTCGTAAAAATCTCGTTCCGCACCATTGAGCTCAAGATCGTCATCGGTATCGATCCAATCGATGAGAGCATCCGCAATCTCGCTGGCGGTGTCGAAGTCGATCCCCCACTCTGTAAAAATGAGGCGGATGAGTGCCTTATCCTCAGAAAAGAGGATGAAATTGATGTTAAAGCGACCACCCTCCGAAAGAATTTGGGCGTTGAAACCTGCTCCATTTTCGAAGGATTGGCTGAGTAAGTTCGTGTCCCACTCCTTTACCGAAGGATTAGCGGCAACATTGATTCCCATCTCCGCATACTGCCGGGCCTCAATTCCATTGATCTGGGATGAGGCGACCTCTGACTGATAGCGACTAATTTTGACGGTCGCCACCAGCGCAAGGCCCATCACCGCGATGATCCAGAAGACCGCAATCAAAGTGGCTCCGCGCTCTAGATTATGATGTCTAAAAACCTTCATTAGCGAGTAGTTCTCGGAGCCGAGCCCGATGTCGGGCCTCCTCCCGTTGATGGTCTTTGAGTTCCGCTACCTCCACCACCGGGACGGGATCCGGTTCCAGGTGGGCGATTTCCTCCCGGTCTTGCTCCGCCTCCACCCGGAATACTTCCAGGTTGTCCACCTGTCCCGCCGCTATTTGAGCGGGCACTACGGGCGCTGTTTTGCAAGGCGCTCATGTTCGTCCGCGGATTTGATTTCTTGGGAATCCAAAAAAGCCGCTTCACCCGACGATCACCATTTTCGAAGATAACGGTCAACTCAACGTAGGATGGCCTTTGGTTTGGAGCATCCCATTCATAAGGCCAATCATCGCGCTCTGTGTTGTCATAATTACGGACATCAAGAACAGCCCACTCGAAGAGCCTCACATCACTCAGAAGAGTGACTGTCGCAATCGGATCGATTCCACGCTCAGCAGGTCCTTCATCGCTATCGAGAATTTGGACATCATAATACTCGAGAATGATATCTAGGCCATCGGTAACCGTAGGAACCGTAATCAAACGAGTCGCTTGTGCTGCGATAGGAATTCCGCCCCAGTTAAACGAAACTGGCGTATTTTGGAAAGTCAGCTCGGAGGTATATGGCTCAGAATTACTCGTATTTCTGAGATTGAAGATGGCATCCCCCGGCAGGCTATCGAAGTGGTTTCTTAGGAAAGAGAAAAATGCATCCCGTTCGATCTCCTCGTTCTGGATATCGACCATTTTGGAATTTGCGCGAACCGAGCCGTCGGCAATCTTGAAAATCGAAGTGAGCACAAATCCCGCGATAGCAATCGCAATGACGAGCTCGAAAAGGGAAAAGCCCTTCGCGCTGCGTGCGGGTAGCTGACGGAATTCCACTTTCATCAGCGATAAAGGGGAAGGTAGCGCCAACCACGAACAACCCGTTCCCGATCTTGTCCATCTTGCTCAAAGCGTGCGATCACCGTGACCTGCCACATGTTTTGTAGGAAATTGCCGTCGATCGTCTCCATCTCCTCAAGCGGAACAACGATCGTCTCAAGATCAAGATCGCGTTCTTCAATATAAACCTCGGTGCTCCCCTCCTCGAGCCGCTGCAGATAGAGAGCTTCGTTGAGAGCGCTGTCCATGATCTGGGTGATCACCTGCTTCTCTTTCACATAGGCTGTCGTTCGCCAGAGAGTCGCAAGAGCTTTGGAGTAGGAAGTCGCCACAATCGTGAAAATCCCAAGCGCAAGAATCACCTCGGCCATCATGAATCCGTTTTTCAGCCTTCTGGAGGATAATACCGTCATCACTGATTTCCGATAGCCATCTCAAAGTCGGTGGCCTTCGCTGTAAGGGGGTGAAATTCTCGGGATAAGTAGGCATCCCCTTCCTCGCTGACCAACTCAATGGCAAGCGGCTCGCTAGGGCTGTTCGGCTGATGAATCCATGTCTCGACGACATTATCGCTGACGATCTGGAAATCGTTGCTATTCCAACGACGGACCGCCATTCGGTATTTTGGATCAATCTTGTAAACCACCGGCCATGACATGCTATCAAGAGATCGTAAGGCAGACCGCTCCCCGACCTGCTCTAGGGGCTCGGGAACAAGTTCGTCCTCAGGGCGAGCCATCGGCATCAAACGTGCCTCACCCTCACTCAGTTCGATGACAAAAGGCTGCTGATAACTGTGGGACATTGCTCGGGCCCGGAGCGCTAAATTCTCAATTCCAGAATGAGCCTCCCGGATATCTTTTTCGATATTCGGGATGGAAATCATAAAGGCTGCAGCACCAAAAACGATGCTGGTGATTGCCATCACGACGATCAATTCCAGAAGCGAAAAGCCGCGATGGCCCCTGCCCGGATTGATCGTTCTAGATGACGACTTCATAAGAAAAGGGGCTCTGAAAAGCCTAGTTTTGGGCTTCCTTCTGGCTACTCATATCGTCCTCGGAACCGAACTGTTTGTCAGGACCAGCTGAAATAATTTCAGGCCGACTTGGGTTCTTGCTGCCTGGATACTCATATTTGTATTTGGTATCCCAAGGGTCAAAAAGAGCCTCTTCGTCATCCAGAGCCTGCACCCAGTCACGGGGACGGGGTGAGCTAGTTGGCCGCTTTAGAAGAGCTTCGAGTCCTTGGCTGGTCGATGGATACTTTCCACCGATGTTTTTGTAGGCTTCTAACGCCGACGCGAACGAGGTCATGTCTTGACGCGAAGTACTAACTGCCGCCGAGTCCTTGATTCTCCCCATGCTGTAAATCGCTCCGCCCAAAATAAGACCAATGATTCCCATCACAATGACCATTTCGAAGAGGCTAAATCCACGAGCCATTCGCGGGGAGATTCCTTTGTTACCTTTTGATTGAATTTTCATGATTTCGTTGAGATGGACGTTATACTTATAAAAGCGCCGAACGGGCGAAAAGTTGTCGGTTGTTTTCAGAAAAACAACCGATCATTTTCGATCACTGGCGCTAACGGACCACAAAATCGACGAAAACTGCTAAATCACAATAATTTACCTCTCAAAAATCTCATATTTGGGATTAAAACGCACTCTCGACTAAATTCACATCTGGTTTTGCTCCTTCCTCAAGCACAATTTCCACCACATCAAAGCGCCAAGAGATCTGGCGACGAACGTCTTGATTTTTGTCAGGGTGAACCTCTTTCCCAAGTAAACGCAGCCATTCCGTGGCTCCACGAGTGATCAGCGCCCGTTTTTCAGCGTTCACAGCACGCATCGGACGGCCATAATCACGCCGAGTTCTCGTCTTCACCTCCGCAAAAACGAGAAGATTGAGATGATCGCCGCCCCGCAGAACCAGATCAACCTCACCCCCCTTTGGGGCACGGAAATTACGGAAAAGAACTTTCCAGCCACGAGATTGCAGGTATTTCGCAGCGATTTTCTCGCCTAAAGCCCCAATTTGGTGGGGCGAAAGCTTACTCAAGCGGCAAGGACAGTTGAGCAACCGGCTGGAACGAGCGACGATGGATTTCACACGGACCCAGAGTCCGGAGGGCTTCAAGATGAACTTTGGTGCCATATCCTTTGTGCTTTTCGAATCCGTAACCGGGATAGCGAATCGACGCCTCCCGCATAATACGGTCACGGGTAACTTTAGCAAAAATACTGGCGGTAGCAATCGAGAGACTCTTGGAATCGCCCTTTACAATCCCCTCGTGAGGGTAGGGAAAATTCGGAACAGGAAGCCCATCAATCAGGCACATCCCGACTTTCACCCCAAGCCCCTTCACCGCCCGTTCCATTCCCAAATGGGTCGCTTTGAGGACATTCACTTCGTCGACCTCCTTCGCATCCACGAGACAAACCGACCATTGAATATCCGGATTTTCGCTCAACTCATCATATAACGCCTCTCGCTTCTTCTCGGTGAGCTTCTTGGAATCGTTAATCACAGGATGACTGAAATCAGCCGGAATAATCGCCGCCCCCACCGAAACCGGGCCCGCTAAAGGACCACGCCCAGCTTCAGCCACGCCGATCACAATCCCAAGATTGGAAAAACGTTTTTCAAATTCAAGATGAGGCATCGCGTTAGAGGAATTCGAGATCCCTCACTTGCTCAATTCCACCTTTCTTAGCAAGCCTGACCTTTGCACGTCTGGAAATCTCCCCCTTGTTTTCACTGGGATATGGGAACTACCTCAGATCATTTTAAAGAATCTGGGGGCGTCTCCAATGGCTTTCCCCAGAATGAACACCCCATCGCCCCAACCAGAGTAGCGAAGACCAAGCATGAACCGGACCCTCTTACCCGAGTAGTCTGAGAGGCCAACCAGTCCCTGCCATTGTTCGATCTCTGGACTGAATTCTCACTTGTGATCCCCCTTTTCGGATTTACGATTCGAGTCAATCAGTTCAAGCCATTTGAAGAAGGACATCATTATCATCGGAGCAGGACCCGGCGGACTTACCGCAGCCATGCTTCTTGCTCATCGCGGCTACAAAGTCACCCTTCTAGAAAAGGAAGAACGTGTCGGTGGCCGAAATGCACGAATCGACCTTGGCCCCTACTCTTTTGATACAGGGCCCACTTTTCTTCACCAAAAATTCACCCTCGACGAAATCTTCGCTGAAGTCGGCCGCAAAAGCGAAGACTACCTCGACTTCGTGAAGCTCGATCCCATGACCCGACTCACCTGGGGTGATGTTTCTCTCGAAACTAGCTGTGACCGCGAAAAGATGGCCGCCAATATCCGCTCGGTTTTTCCCAAGGAAGAAGAAAACTTCCTCCGCTTCATGGACGATCATGCCAAAAAATTACGGACGATCTTCCCTTGCCTCCAAAAGCCCTACCAGAAGCTCTCCTCCTACCTTGACCCAACTCTTTTTAAAGCCCTTCCCCACGTCGCAACCACCAAATCGGTGATGGATGTCCTGGGAAACTACTTTACCGACGATCGGCTCAAACTCGCCTTTACCTTCCAAGCGAAATACCTCGGCATGTCACCGTGGAAATGCCCCGGGCTTTTCAGCATCCTTTCCTACATCGAATACGAACACGGCATCTACCACACCCAGGGGGGGCTCTCTGAAATCTCCGAAACTATGGCCCGCGTTGTGGAGGAAGAGGGCGGCGAAATCCGCTTTAACTCCGAAGTAAAGGAGATCAAATATGTTGGCAAGACCGCTGCCGAGGTCGAACTGACCGATGGCCAAGTCCTGTCGTGCGATCAACTCATTGTCAATGCGGACTATGCCTATGCGCGTAGTAGGATCTTCGGAGAGAAAAAGAAGTCCCGCGAAGAACTCCTCAAGAAAAAATATTCATGC
>JAQWSX010000032.1 GCA_029242935.1 Akkermansiaceae bacterium | reverse complement strand
TATCGCTGAAGCGTCTTTTAGATCTATGGCACGTTCCAATATTCACGTCGGTCTCGAAATCGGATCCACTAAAACTGTGATGGTGGTGGCAGAAATCAAGCCAGACGAATCAGCCAAGATCCTCGGAATGGGTGAAACCCGAACGGCTGGAGTAAGGAAAGGGGAAATTGCAGATTATAAACAAGTTAGAGCCTGTGTGAAATCTGCACTGTTGGAGGCTGAGGATGTGAGTGATGTCGTTATCAAGAGTGTTTTTCTTGCTGTCACTGGTGCTCACATCAAGGGCGTCAATAATACGGGAACTTTTCGTCTTCCCGAGGATGAGCAGGAGGTCGATCGCCACCACCTTGAGGAGGTTAAGGAAATTGCCCGGGATATCGCGATTCCTAGCGAACACGTATACCTTCATCATCTTGCCCGGCACTTTACTCTGGATGGTCAAGCTCACCAGACTGTGCCCTTTGGGCTTTTGGGACGAAAGCTTGAGGCTGATTACCACATCGTTCACGGGGTGCGAACCCGTATTCAGAACAGTATCAAATGTGTTCGAGAAATTCCTCTTGATGTCGATGATGTCGTTTTTGCGCCGATCGCTTCCGCCCAGATTTGCCTGAACCGTGAGCGTAAGGAGGATGGGGCTCTTGTGATTGATATCGGAGGAGAGACGACCGATTACGTTCTTTATATTGACGGTGCGATTGCTGCTGCGGGCTGCGTGCCAGTTGGTGGGAATCATGTCTCGAATGATATTCACTTAGTGACCCGTATTCCTTTTTCGAAAGCTGAGAAAGTTAAAGTTGCAGAGGGTAATGCATCTGCTGATCCCGCGAGTTCGGTTGGGATCGTGAAGGTGGAGGACGAGAAGGGATTTCCACCGATTGAAATTAAGCGTCAGGTGTTGAACGATGTTATTCGGGGAAGGTTAGAAGAGGCTTTCGAACTCGTTATCGAAGGGCTGCCTTCTGGGGCACTCGAAAAGATTGGAACTGGCGTTTTTCTGACTGGCGGAAGCAGTCAGATGCGCGGGATTGGGGAGCTAGCCTGCGAAGTATTTGATCTTCCGGTCTACAAACCGGAGCAACCAGATGTGAGTGGCGTGCATGCCTACTTTAAAGATCCCCAATATGCTACGGCATTGGGGCTCATCCGCTATGCACAGATCCTCGATGAGGAAAAGTCGACAATTGGGCCGGGTAAAATGAAGGGGCTAATTAAAACCTTCTGGCCTTTCGGCTCTTAGTCGCGCCTAAGCGCTAGTGGAAGCGAAGTCCGCTTCCTGGCTGTTGTGGCTCTCCGTGGAGAGGCTGCGGCGGTGGGCCTGGATTTGTGACAATAAGGATTGATCCATCACCTGAGGACATTGTTACGACGACTAACAGAATTGAGATTCCTAGAACGGCGACCGTTATAAAGCAACTGGGTTCAAAGGCAGTTGCGTAACGGTGAGAGGCTTTTGCTTTTGCCTTCGATATATTATTCTTTCTCTGGGTTTGTTGTTTCCCTAAGTCAGCCTCAGTTTGAGCTTCCTTATCTTCTGTTTCTTCAATCACCTCAGTTGGCTTGTCAGTTTTCATTGGGACCGTGTTAACTAATTCCTCCTGAGCTTTAATTGATTCGTTAATTGTTCTCTTCTGATCTTCTTGAAGCTCAATGTAGGCTTTGACCATCGGGAATTGTTGGGCCATTTGAACACCGATGAGAATTGCGGAACTGGAGAAGAGAAACTGACCTACCATCGTCAAAGTTTTTGCTTTGTTAAGAAGGCCGATCAAGGCAAGGAAGACTCCAATTCCAATCGTAATGAAGGCAATAAGGTTGAGAGTTGAGCTTTTGTAATTTTCTACCTCTTTAGAATTATGTTTGTTGCTGTCATTAGAGGCGTCAGTCTGTTGGGATTCTTGTGTGATCGATTCGTCGGTGATGGTCTTAGTTTGTGTGATGGATTGCATTCCACTCTGAGTCGCGAGTTTAATGATTTTCTTTTCCGCTTTAAAAAAATTCACGTCCTGTGAAACCGAAACCCACGGGAAAAAGTAAAGGATTAGAGCAATGACTCCGCTGGCAATCGTTACGATACTGAGCCAAGTTGGAGCGCCTGTTTTGGCTGGTGATTTTGTTTGTGGTCCACCGAGGGACCCACCTGGTGCCATCCCGTATGTTTGCGGGCTAAGATTGATGCCACCGGTGGTAACGGGTTGAGCTGACACCGCGATTGTTGGCGCTGGAGCCAAAGGGACGATTTGTGGGATATTGGGCAGAAGTCCTTCCACTCTTCCCGCAGGGACCCATTCCTCTAAGCCCTCGGTCCAGATCATCGTCTCATGTGTGATATTGCCGGAGGTGTAATAGGTCTGAAGATCCTGAAATGAGTAGGGACCTTGCTCTTTGCCCTCACCATCCAATACCCGCCACTCTTGATCACTCATATTGCGAAACTAGGGATTAAGGTAAGTTCGTCAAGCCAACCTGTGGGTTCCTGAATGGCTTATTTTGCAGCCATTTCGAGAAAAATTAAGCTGAGATCAAGGTCGCCCTTCAGGAAAATGTCGTTGTGTCCCGCCTTGGGAACGGCAATCAGCTTTTTGTCGGTGGCAGGGGAGAGTTCGAAGAGTTTCTTGCCGTTAGAAAATGGGACGACCTGATCTTCCTCACCATGAATGACGAGGAGCGGAGAATTTACTTTCTTGAGATGACGATGGTTTGGAAATCGATCACCCGGGAAAATGGGAATGTGGGTGACGGCCTGATAGGCGCTAAGAAATGGTGAGACAAGAACTACGGAATGATGGTTTCTCTGAGAGGCGAGCCAACAAGTAGGGCCGGAGCCTACCGATTGTCCGACCAAAATAATTTTCTCTGGTGCAACTCCCTGATCCTCGACGAGGTAGCGGTAGGTTTTTTCAATGGCTTCATAGCATCCCTTTTCAGTTGGCTCTCCATCGCTCTCGCCATAACCGGGGTAATCGTAAGAGATGACGCCGAACCCCTTAATGTGAAATGACTCGAGAGCTGGTTTGAGTGATTTAAGATTCTGTGCGTTTCCGTGTGACCAAAGAATTGTGGGCATTTCAGGACCGGGTTTTAAATGGAAGATGGCGACCGCTTCATGACCTTTTCCTATGCTGAAAAAGCCAGCGCGATTTTTTGGATAGGGAGTCCCCGGAGGTTGAAAAATGATGTTGTCGGCCATGAAGCAGCCATAAAAAGTAAGCAGGACGTAGCACCAGAAAAGCGAGTAAAACGGACGCTTCCACGACCACTTTCCGATGAGTATTTTTTTCCAGTCCATAAATCAAGATGGGTGAGTATTGTAAATAGGTCGAGTGAAGTATTGGACAAGATCTGGTTAATTAGCCATTCTGGAAAGCGATGAAACGACGATCTTTTCTGTCGGGAACTGCGGCTTTCGCAGGGGCTCCATTCTTGGTGACTTCAAAATCCCACGGCGCTAACTACGGGGAATTTGGAGACTTCAAGAAGCGGGTCGCACTCATTGGTTCGGGGTGGTATGGTAAGATTGATCTCTTGAGGCTAATCCAGGTGGCTCCAGTTGAGGTGGTGGGGCTTTGTGATGTTGATTCCAGAATGCTTTCAGGGGCCGCGGAAATCGTTACAAGTCGTCAATCGAATGGAAATAAACCGCCGACTTTTAAGAATTATCAAAAGCTTCTTGATCAGCAGAAGCCTGACCTGGTTTTGATCGATACTCCGGATCACTGGCATGCCTTACCCGCGATGGCGGCGATTGAATCTGGTGCGGATTTGTATCTTCAGAAACCGGTTTCGGTGGATATTGCGGAAGGGCAGACGATCTTTGAGGCGGCTCGCAAGAAAGGGAGTGTGGTGCAGGTCGGGACGCAACGTCGTTCTACTCCACATTTGAAAGACGCAAAGGAGCGGGTGGTGGACGCGGGGCTATTGGGAGAGGTTGGCCACGCCGAGGTCTGTTGTTATTATCACATGAGGTCGCGCAAAACTCCGGAGAAAGCACTTGCTCCGGTGCCGGACTATCTAGATTGGGATTTGTGGACCGGTCCCGCACCGCTGAGACCTTTTAATACGGTGGCTCATCCGCGTGGTTGGAGAGCCTTCGAGGAATACGGTAATGGGATCGTGGGAGATATGTGTATTCATATGCTGGATGCTGTGCGTTGGATGCTGGGGCTTGGCGAAGTGAAGCGGGTTTCTTCGAGTGGGGGGATCTATGTTGATAAAAAAAGTATCGCTAATATTCCTGATACTCAGACTGCGACTTTCACTTTTGAAGGCTTAGAGGTGGTCTGGAGCCATCGCACATGGGGTGATCCTCCGGATCCGGAATATCCCTGGGCCTTTTTTATCTATGGTGAAAAGGGTACGCTAAAGGCCGATGTTCGGAAGTGGGAGTTCATTCCTCGAGGAAAGGGAAAGAAGTTGAGTGGGAAGGTTGTTTTTGAACTCGAGGAATATCCGGAGGATCAGACCGAAGAGGGGATTGAAACACATGTCGCTCCAGCAGTACGGGAGCACATGCGGGACCTGCTTTTGCGAACCAAGGATCGGGGGCGTCCTATCGCCGATATTGAAGAAGGATGTCGGTCGACCTCGGCTTGTATTCTTGCGAACATGTCGCAAAAGCTAGGCCGATCATTGGAATGGGATGCGGTCGCGCGGAAGATTAAGAATGACGAGGAAGCCAACAAGAATTTAGCCAGGCCTTATCGGAAAGGATACAAGCATCCGTCTCTCGGGTTATAATAGATTGAAGAACGATTTGGTGAGATCGATCCGATCCCCATTGCATTCTTTTTTACAAGGTGGATGAGAAATTCATATTTTCCTTTAGGGCTTCTAATAGCCTGATCTTCCTAATTGGGGAAAAAGCGGCAGTCCGGGGACTGCCGCTTTTAAAATTGGTTCGAAAGAACTTAGCTCTCTTTTGGCTTGGAGAGTTCTTTCTTTTTATCGAGTAGTTTATCAACGAGGCCATAGGCAACTGCTTCTTCAGCTGACATGTAGTTATCGCGATCGGCATCTTTCTCGACCTCTTCAGCTGTCTTGCCGGTGTGGTGGGCAAGGACGTCATTAAGCCGGCGCTTCAAACTATACATGAACTCGACGGTGCGTTCGACATCGGCTGCGGTTCCTTGGGCCCCTCCGCTGACTTGGTGGATCATTACGTGTGAATTAGGAAGAGCGAAGCGCTTGCCTTTGGTTCCGGCGGTCAAAAGGACCGAGCCCATGGAGGCGCAAATCCCGATGCAGTAGGTATTCACGTCACAGGTGAGGAACTGCATGGTGTCGTAAATAGCGAGACCAGCGGTGACCGATCCACCTGGCGAATTGATGTAAATATGGATGTCTTTTTTAGGATCCTGCATCTGGAGGAAAAGCATCTGTGCGATGACCGAGTTAGCCACGCCATCATCGATTCCGGTTCCAATGAAGATGATGCGGTCCTTGAGAAGACGGGAATAGATGTCAAAGGCCCGCTCGCCACGGCCATCGGACTCAATGACGGTGGGAATGTAGTAATTGTTCCGCGGAGTGGAATCTCCGGATTCAGAGGTTGGGATCATGAATTATTTTTCTTCGGTTTCAGGCTCTGCCTCAGTTACGTTCGCGTGCTCGACCAGAAAGTCAATGGCCTTACTGAAGAGCATATTTTGGCGAATGTTTCCAAGTTGCCCGGATTTCTGAAGTTCCTTCATGTATCCTTTGACGGGCTTTTTGGCTTGTTTGGCCATCACGGTGACGCGCTGGAGTACGTCGCTATTTTCAACTTTGAGTTCTTCGGTCTCAGCGATTTCGGTGAGAAGGAAGTTGGTCTTAAGGCTATTCTTGGCACGGACTTGTGCTTCCTCGAAAAGTCCCCCTTGGCGCTCTTTGACCTGTTCTTCGGACATTCCAGCTTCCATACCTTCCTTGACCATAGCGTCGGCCTGGCTCTGGGTTTCCGAGGTGAGAAAATCTTCAGGCACATCGAAGTCGACAAGCTCATTCAGCTTGGCGAGAACGCCATTGATCTTGATCTCTTCAAGTTGACGCTTTTGGCGCATCTCGAGGTCATCACGAATGAGAGCTTTGAGGTCGTCGAGCGACTTTCCTTGCTCAATTTTATTCGCAAACTCATCATCCAACTCGGGAAGCTTTTCGCTCTTGAGTCCGGTTAGAGTGACAGCGAAATCGGCATCCATTCCGCGAATTGCTTCGATGGGGAAATCATCGGGGAGAGTGACGGAGATTTCTTTTTCTTCATTCGGCTTGAGTCCGATAAGCCCGTCGGTGAATCCGGGGAAGAAGGCTTCTTCGTCGATGCGAATCCAGTAGCCTTCGTTAGAGGAAAGCGGCTTGGCTTGCTCGCCGCCGATTTCCTCAAGCGGTTTACCATCAATGGTGGCGGTGTAATCGATCACGGCCAAATCGTCCTTTTCAGCAGCGCGATCTTCGATGTCCTCGTAATCGGCAAAACGCTGGCGGAGTTGTTCGAGGTTTTCATCAACAATCTTGTCGGTGACTTCCACCTTTGGGACTTCGATATCCAGCCCTTTATAATCAGGCAGGTTAAATTCAGGTGAGGTAATGAGCTCGGCATCAAAAGTGAAAGACCCATCGGCTTGGTGTGTGACGTTCTCGGGGTTCTTCACGTTGAGAACCTTGAGGTTTTCGTTCTCTTTCAGTGCTTCTTGAAAGCTGTTTTGGATGAGGCGGGATTCCACTTCCTGGGAAATGTCTTCGCCGTGGGCTTTTTCGATCACGGCTCTAGGTGCTTTGCCCGGGCGGAACCCGGGGATGCGGGCCTGTGTTACGAAGGCCTTTAAGACCTTGGCTCGCTCATTAGCGACTGTTTCGGCGGGAACCTCGATGCTGAGAGCAGCGAGGCACTTTTCTTTTTTCTCCAGGCGGATATTCATGACTGCGTAAATATTTGGGCGTTTCGCGGCGGCGAGAAGCTAGTGAGTAAGTGCGGAGAGGTCAAGGGAGGGAAAAGGGATTTCTTTTCACTCGGTTTTAGGGCGGATGTGTTAAGGATGATCGGTCATTGACCTTGACTGAAGGGCTCGTGAGCGGCGTAATTGTTCTCATCAACGACACATCTCATTCAATGCGATCATCTGTGACTCCGAAACAATCTCTTAGGGCTTTGACCCTAGGTAGTCTTTTATTTACTAGCCCGATCATAGTGGGCTGTGCCACTGGGCAGGATTTCCTGAGTGAGGCGACTCTTTTTGATGATAAAAAGGTCGCTGCGGTTGAAATTCGCTATCGTGGAACGAAGACCGTAAACGAGGCTCGTCTACGGGCCCATATGGCTGTTGCTCCGGGAAAGAAATACTCTCAGACCATGTTGGATGGCGATATTAGAACTCTCTACGAGAGTGGTCTTGTTGATGATGTCGAATTTTTCGCAGAGGATGTCGCCGGTGGTGTCAAGGTCATTGCCCAACTTGTGACGCGGCCTCTCATCCGTGGTGTCGGATTCGACGGGAACGTGAAATTCTCTGACAAGGCCCTAGCTAGAGAGACAGAAGTGACTGTCGGGCAGATTCTGAGTGATGCGGAAATCGTGAAAGCTCGTCGGAATATCGTAAAACATTACGAGGGCTTTGGTTATCCGGATGTCACGGTTAGCCACCGCCTCCAGTCGACCGAAAAGGCCGGTTATGCCGATTTGGTTTTCTTGATTGGAGAAGGAGATAGGAATGAGATTCACGAGGTTCGTTTTGAGGGGAATCGCAGCCTGAAAGATGCCGACTTACGGAAAGAGATGGTGACCAGGGAAAAGGGATGGTTTTCTTTTGCAAATAAAAAGAACCGACTTAGCTCGGTGGTTATCGATGAGGATATTGCCAATCTCGAGGATTATTATAAAAGTCAGGGATTCTGGCGGGCCCGCGTCGGTTCGCCAAAGCGAATTCCACGGAGGGGAGGGGGAATAGATTTGGTTATCCCGGTTGAGGAAGGACCTCGTTACACTGTAAATGCCGTCATCTTTCCTGATATCAAGGTTTTCAAGAAGGAAGAACTCATGCCTGCGTTGAGTCTCATTGGAAATATGCCGTATTCGTCCAAGAAAATGAGGGATGATATTCGAATGATCCGTAGTTATTATGGTTCACGCGGATATGCTGATGTCTCGGTTATCCCGGATGTTCGCGAGCTCGAGGGCGCCAAGGTAGACATTCTTTATGGGATTAGCACCGGAACGCGCAAACGCGTTGGCCGTGTGAATATTCAGGGGAATACCAAGAGTCAGGACCGCGTGATTCGTCGAGAAGTTCCCATGCGACCGGGTGAATTTTTTAATTCTGTGGACCTAGAAACGACGAAGCGCCGTCTCAAAAACCTGGGCTATTTTCAGGATGTTCAGGTGACTGGCGCAGCCAGTCCTCAAGATGGATATCGTGACGTGAACATTCTTGTCCAAGAGCAAAGAACGGGAACGATTAACTTTGGTCTCGGATTTAGTTCGATTGATAGTATCCTTGGTCGAATCAGCCTAGAGCAATCAAATTTTGATATCACGAACTGGGGACGTTTCACTGGCGCGGGACAGCGCTTTAGCGTGAATCTGCAAATTGGTTCTCAACGAACCGATTTCCGAGTTTCATTGGTGGAACCTTGGTTCCTAGGGCGGAAGCTTTCGCTCGGAACCGACCTCTACTATCGCGATCTCATTTTTCTCAGCCCAGAGTATGATCAGACGAATGTTGGAGCCTCGGTTTTTCTCCGGAGGCCGGTCGGCCGCCGGAGTTATGTTAAAGGGGAATACCGGATCGAAACAATCGAGATCGAGGCTGAGAGCGATACCACCCAAGCCTTCAAGGATGAGGAGGATAAATATCTTCGGAGCGCCCTTTCTTTAAACTATGTTTACGATAGCCGTGATAGCAACCTCCTGCCTCGCCGCGGTCACAAGGTTGACCTCGGCCTCATTTACGCTGGAGGCTTGCTGGCTGGTGATGTTGACACGATGACTTTTACAGGTTCTGGCACCAAGCATTGGAGTCTTCCATTTGATACCATCCTGACCGCCCGCGGTTCATTTGCGGTGGTAGACAGTCATGGCGATAACGACCATATTCCTATTTTTGAACGCCAGTTTCTGGGAGGTGCCCGTGATCTTCGGGGATTCCAGTTCCGTGATATCGGACCACGTGACGATACTGGTCCCGATGCAACCCAGGAAGTCCTCGGAGGTGCTACCAGCGTCTTTGGTTCATTGGAGCTGACCTTTCCTGTGATTGGTCAGGTTAGGGGCGCAGTCTTCTACGATACTGGCTTTGTGAATTCGGGTTCTTGGGATTTCAATACAGGTCGCTTGGCCAGTGATGTCGGTATCGGAGTCCGTTTGAATCTCCCAGGTATCGGCCCGTTGGCCGTGGATTTTGCAGTTCCCGTTGAAACTCCTGACGATCAAGCAGACGACGGTTCTCAAATCCAGTTCTACATGAATTATCAGTTCTAGAAAGAAGCTCTAATTTTAATGAATAAAAAATCGGGCCCCCTTCGGAGTTCGATTTTTTTGTTTCCTTAGCCCTAATAAGAAACTTTCAGGCGGAAGAACTGCCTCGAAGATGAATTGAATGGAGTGTCAAGACGGTATGTACGGCGAGGAATGCCATCAGGATCATTTGCCGTGCTGACAAATATCAGAGATGCTCCGCCGCCGTCCCAGGAACCAGTTGTTAAAATAGGGGAGACTTCTACTGAGATGGTTGCATCCGTAGCTTCAGGATCCTCTCGAAAACTTACTGCAGGGTAGGTGGTTCCGTCGATATCAATTGTGGAAGTTTTGAGGTGTTCCTGGGCTGAAAAGACGGTGTCGGATAAGCCTTGAGCGTATTCAATGATCGCGACAAAGCCATCACCATCGAGGTCGGCAAGAGGGTCACCAAGGAAAGGAGTGCCGTCGGCCATCCCGGGGCTTCCGCCTGAGCTGGGACTAGAACTCCAGCTTGTGGAAAGAGCCGGATCGAGGTCTGAAGAGGGGCTGTTTCGAATCAGGGAAGGTCCAGTCCCATCCGCAGCCTCTGGCCATGGGGCAATGTCATTGTAGCGGAAACTGTCGATTATATGGCCATCCTTATCGACTAGGGTGATCCATTCGCCGGTATTCGAGAGACGGCTTGAGTAGTCGCCAGCAATAGGGGTTCCGGGATATCGTGCGACAAATGCAGTGGCGTTAGCTGCGATGATCAGGCGTTGCCCCGAATTAATCAAGGTGCCCGAAGGGAAGGTGAATTCTACTCCTTGGAGTTCGTTCCCAATTGGAATCAGGATAAAAGCGGCATCTCCAAGGTCGACGGTTTCGGACCCGATGTTTAAGACCTCAATAAATTCGAAATCGTCTTGATCAAATGTGGGATTGATCGCGAGTTCAGTAGCGGTAGGGTTGCTGGGATGGTAGTGGACCTCGCTGATGACGATATCATTCGGTGCGGCGGGTTTGGCGATCGAGAAGAAGGCCTGATTCATAGCGCTCCATGTTCCGGAGACGGAGTTGTATGTTCGTGACTTGATCCAGACTGGTTCGTTGAGGGTGTCCGGAAGATTGAGGACGATAGTTTCTCCGCCTCCTTCGGGGCGGCCAGTAAGGGAGAGATCAAAACTTATATCCGAGCTGCCTGAATTCCCTTGATGAATCTCCACTGCAATCGTGTTTTGCCCGGCAGAGAATACGGAAGTCGGAATGGAAATGGTGTCGATAGCGTTATTTCCGACTGTGTTTCCTGAATACAAGTCGAAGGCCGGATTGGAAGGGAGATTCACATGGCGGGCTGTTTCAATTCCATTCACATAGACGACATAGGCATCGTCATAAGTGATTCTAAGTTGGAAATCACCGAAGATCGAAGGATCGGGAATGGTGAAGGCTTTTCGGAAATAGGTAGTCGGGAATTTGGCGTTGGAGGGACCGGAGTTTACGACCGTCGCCTCGTCGCCATCGCCATAACCCAATTCAGCGGAACCTGCGGCCCACGAATTATCGTTGAAGGCAGATGCTCGCCAAGCCGTCCCCTGATTGCTTCCGTTATCGAGATACTTCCAGCTATCGCCGTTATTTATATAATCTGTTTCAACGACGCCCCCTGGTCCACCTCCAGTAATGGGTAACACTGAGGCGGATGGGTTAACATTGCCACCAACCAGCCTAGAATCGAGGGGGTCCTGCCAATCGGTTTGGTCGGGATTGCCGGTTCCAATCATGTAATAGAAATGTGTTCCCGCAGTGGGCACGATTGCGTTGATAGAAGATCCCGGTGTGACATCGCCTCCATGCTGGGAGTATTTAGGAGCCGCGAGGTCAGGGTAAAGGTTGGCAAGGCGAAGGTGTCCGAGGAAGTCTTCGCTCCGGTTGTTGATGATTCCGATGAGGCTATTCACGGCATTGATCCAGTCCTGCTCGTCGAGAGGATCACTGCGTTTAGAATCACCCCATCGGGCGGATTCTGCGATGATGACATCAGAGACGGTAGAGCGCCGTGCCTCCATAAGGTTGAAGACTCGATCCCTCGTTAGTTGTCCCTTGTTGAAGAGCGCGAGGTGGGCTCGATCGGCAAAACGCAATCGATATTCCTCGGTTCTATCAGCGAGATCAAAGTGAAGAAATGACGGGTTGCTTTTGTTATAAGAGCCCCGGCTGCCGGAACCATTGGAGGTATTAATTCGATCGTTGGCGCCATTCCATTTCCCTCCTGCTCCCATCGAATGTTCACCATCGTGGACGAAGAACTGGAAGCCGAAGCTGTCACGCTCGCGATCCCGAACGGTATACCAATTATTGGAAGCACCCACGAAGTCGGAAAGAGGAGCGTCGTAGTTTCCTGTGTATCCGATAATCATTTGATAATCGATGAGGTTGTCGACGTCCAAATAAATGGGAAGTGAGGGATTTCTCGACCCATCGGGATTAAGTCCCTGCATCATCATGAAATTTGCGATGGAAGGATTTGATTGCTGGGTTCTGGCCATCGTCCAAAGCCTGTTCCATTCACTTCCGGTTGCAAAAGATCCGTCGGTTGCTTCGGTGTTATAACCTCCGCTGCTGCCAGCTGATTTGATGGTGTCGTAGTTTTGATCGTCCCCTCCGAGATATGATTCCCCATGATTGGCCTCGGACCGTTCCTGAGTCATGTAAAGTCCCCAGTAGACTCCGTTGAGGTAGAGGTGATAGTATCGACTTCGGGTGTAGGGACGCTCAAAGGAGCGTTGTAAATCACGCCCCAAAACCTCTCTGAGGAATGTGTTTGAGGTGCTGTTTTGGAAGGCCCAAGAGTAGTTTTGGGAAGTCCGTAGATCGAGCTTGTCGAACTTGTCAACACCCTCGGATCCGAACATCGGATAGCTCAACTTTCCGTCCCCGTATTCATTTCTAAAGAAAATCCGGAAAGCGTGTTTCGGATTTCCGGTGCTACGACTAAAGCCTCCCCGGACACGGATTCCGCAGTTGCTTTGCAGATTTGTCGCAGTGCCATCGGGATGAATGACTTCAAAAGAAGCGGGCCGCTCCCAGCCTTTTCCTCTGGATCCTGGGTTGACATAAATCCCCTGATTACCACTTCCGGTGAGGTTGGCTTGGTTGGTTGAGATCGAGATCGAAGGGATTGCCGAGAGAGCCTCGATCATCTCTTGGGCTGAGTAACGATTGACGATATCAGGATCCATCCCGTAGTTGAATGTCTGGCCGTTTACGGAGCCAGATGGCCAACCGCTTGGTGCAGCTCCGTTGGAGTACTGAGTGCGCACGTCATTCAAAAAGAAATAGGTATGCGTATCCACATTAGTTGCGAAAAAACCAGGCTTAAAGGCGGCCGCCCGAATCGTCGTCGTCGAGTTGATGTTAATCGGGCTGGTATAGATTGTTCCGCTATTTGCGGTCGGCTCCGAACCATCAGTAGTGTAACGAATTTGCGCATCGGGAGTTGCGGTGCTTATTGCGAGATTGAACGGCGCTGTGAAAAATCCCCGATCAATGTCAAAGGTGGTGTCAGCTACAAAGCCCTCTCCGACTGGGCCATTGATGGCGTTGGGGGTGGGTGTTACAAGGTAGCCGAGGGTGATTCCGTCGGCGGCCAATCCATAAGAAAGGCCCTCTTCCTGTGATGGATATTCGGGAGAAAAATCCCCGACGACTTCGAATCCGCCGTTACCGTTGTTACGCACAAGTGCGAGATA
>JAQWSX010000028.1 GCA_029242935.1 Akkermansiaceae bacterium | reverse complement strand
CTCCTTTCCACCAACATAGAAGTCAACGAAACCGTCTTCATTGCCCCAGTAGTCTTCATTCTCGGGGGAGATGAAATGGTCCGTATTTTTAGGATCACAATAACGAAGGTAATACCAGCAAGAGCCAGCCCATTGAGGCATAGTATTCGTCTCGCGCTGGAGCTTATCGCTATAATTAATCCAGTCGGTGCAATTAATCAGGGGACCACGAGGGTCACCAGTGGGCTTGAAGTCCTCCATTTCGGGTTGGAGAAGAGGCAGTTCGGATTCCGGAACGCCTGAGTGTTGCCCGGTTTCTTTATCCCAAAGGAGCGGGAATGGCTCACCCCAGTAACGCTGACGAGAAAAGAGCCAGTCGCGGAGTTTGAATTGGATCTTCTTCTCACCTTGCCCGTTTTCAACGAGCCAGTGGATAATCTTCTTTTTAGCGTCCCTAGTTTTAAGGCCATCAAGAAAACCAGAATGAATGGCCGTCCCAGGATCCGTGCAACCCTGCCAGTCCTGATCACCAGATGGCTGAACCACCTGAAGAATGGGAAGACCAAATTTTTGAGCGAATTCGAAATCGCGAGTATCATGCGCTGGCACCGCCATGATGGCTCCACTGCCGTATCCCATCATGACATAGTCAGCAATCCAGACAGGAATTTTTTCGCCATTCACTGGATTGATCGCAAAAGCCCCAGTGTCGGCTCCGGTCTTTTCCTTATCAAGTCCACGCTCCATGTCCGACTTGCTGGCACACGAAGAGACGTATGCTTCAACGGCTTCTTTCTGAGGAGCGGTCGTGATTTCCGAAACAAGCGGGTGCTCGGGAGCAAGGACCATGTAGGTCGCTCCAAACAAGGTATCAGGACGCGTGGTGAAAACGGTGATCGCATTCCCTTCGACATCGAAGGTGACTTCGGCCCCTTCGCTGCGCCCAATCCAGTTACGTTGCAGCGCTTTAATCGATTCAGGCCATTCAAGCGGCTCGAGCTCATCAATGAGGCGCTGGGCATATTTAGTGATCCGCAGCATCCACTGGCGAAGCGGACGGCGCTCGACGGTTTCACCTTTGTCTTTCCATTCCTGAACTTCCTCGTTCGCAAGGACCGTGCCCATGCTCGGAGACCAGTTCACAGGCGCCTCATGAATGAAGGCGAGACGCACTTCATCAATTTGCTCCTGCGTCCATCCTTTCTCTTCCAATTCAGAAATTGGCTTGGCTTTCTGGTCCTCGTCACAGAAGTAAGAATTATAGAGTTGAAGAAAAATCCACTGGGTCCAGCGGACATATTTTGGATCAGTCGTGTTAACCTCGCGATCCCAGTCGTAAGCAAAGCCCAGCTCCTGAAGTTGGCGGCGGAAGTTGTTGATGTTGGCCTCCGTGGTAACGCTCGGGTGCTGGCCCGTTTTGATAGCATATTGCTCGGCGGGCAAACCGAAGGCATCCCAACCCATCGGGTGTAAGACGTTGTAGCCATTCATTCGCTTATAGCGGCCCACGATATCAGTTGCGGTATATCCCTCAGGGTGGCCGACATGCAACCCCGCGCCGGAAGGATAAGGGAACATATCGAGAATGTAGTATTTCGGCTTGGACGCATCGAAACCCTCCTCACCCGGACTAGGGGTGCCATAAGTTTTATTCTCAGACCAATGGGATTGCCATTTGGGTTCGAATTGATCGAAGGGGAAGGGCTTGCGTTTCTCGGACATGACTTTGTTGGGCGGGAGGGAAACCGCTAACGGCGGGAAAAACACGCAAAAAATACGACCGAAAGTGGGCTTTTATTATCCCCTCAACGATTTTCTCCGCCTACGCAAAACCTTTGCATATCTTTAGAAGCAGTTTCGTCCTTGCGACCTCTCTTCCGTTCAGCGCGTAATTAACTACCTTATGAAACACACAATCTGCATCTTTGCCTCCCTGCTCTTTCCCTTGGCTTCTATCGCGGAAGAAAAAGCCACCTTGATCTTCGAAGACGACTTTGAGCGCGAAGAAAACGATAATTCTAAGGAGGAGATCGGCAAAGGCTGGTCGTCGAACAGCCAGAAACGGGCAAAAGGAAACAAGCAAGTCGATTTGAAGGACGGCGCGCTGCACATCACTTTCCACCCCGTTGCCGATCACGCTGTCTCCGTCGTTCATCCTGTAGAATTTCAAGATGGCCGCGTCACACTGCGCTTCAAACTTCCGACTGAAAAAGACAGCCTCGGATTAAACTTCGCCGACCAAAAATTCAAAGAAGTCCACGCCGGCCACCTCTGTATGACCAAGATCACTACAAAGAATGTGCAGATCAATGATCTCAAAACCGGCACTATGAAGCTCGCGATTCGCAAAGCCCGTCAGGATAAAACCATCCCGGCAGAACAGCAAAAAATGCTCAAAACCAACACCAAACGCTTCGCAAATAAGCTGGAACCCGGCAAGTGGCACGCCTTGGCCGTCACGATCAAGGGCAAGACCATGACCGTCTTAATTAATGAAAAGAAGATCGGATCATTCACTTCCGAAGGAATCGCTCACCCCACAAAACGTGCCCTCCGGGTTGCTGTTCCCAAAAAGGCCATCATCGATGATCTTAAGATCTATTCTCTCGAAAAGTAGTTCATGGAAAAGATTAGAGCTCCCTTCTTATTTCGTCCCCATCCGTCGGAAGGAAGTCCACCCGACACAAGATGTTAAGAGGGGGCAGTTTCTACGAAAAAGCCCTGCGGATCGCTCCACAAGGCCTGATTCAGATATGAGACTCCTTAGCGGGTCTTTTGCCGGGCGCGACTAACCGAACGGCTTGGCGAAGAGGTAGTCCGTGAGGGACTACTTGGTGTCGAGCTGCTCCGACTGGACGTAGTTCTTGAATACGATCCCCGGGAAGATGAGCTCGCCGGGCTCCGGGAAGAAGTAGTTTTCGGAGTGTAGGATGAAGAACGCACTACTGGGGTCGTCTTTGGCCGACTCGGTGGCGAACTCACTGTTTGATATCGACTGGAACTGCTGGGTCGCTGGGTTGATTGCCCCGAGGTCCGCCCCGGCGACGACGTATGATTTAAAGAGCTACGAGTCACCGTACGACTCGAACTTGAGCGCGTCGACGTTGAATAGCTTGAGGGCCGAAGGGAGACCACACCGTGGGACTGTCCATGAATCACCGGAGCATAGGTTCCGCGACTTGAGACAGCACTAACCGATTGGTGAGAGCGACCACGATGGCTGGCGACCACCGAATGGCGTGGGAGATAAGTCGGGCAGGATAGACGATGCCCACGACGAAATCCGGTCGGATAAATTGGTGCCGAAAAACGACTGGGAGCAACTGAGCAGTATCCGCGACTCCGGGGATTCCAGTAACGCCGGCAGGAACGATCGAAGTAGTGTCGGCGATACGGATCCCAGGCCCAACGATCAAAGGAGGTCGCAACAAATCCCACCTGCAAAGGAGCCAGGGTCCCTACACTAACCACAGAGCTACGAACAGGAGTAGTGACAGTGCCATACCCGTAGGTCCCATAATCGGCGCACGAAATAGCCAAAAATGGCAGCACCATAGCTAAAGTGGTGAGTAGAATCTTCTTCATAACATTTAATAGAACGAGCAGGTTGGTTTTTAAATTCAATCAAACTTGCACATTTTTAAGAATTAAGGATAAAACCATTTTTTAGAACAATAATTTAAAATTCTCTTAAATAAGTTTTAACCACGGTTGGTTGAGGTTGTCGTTAAAGCCCACCTCGATCAACTCAGTATTTTGGGAAAATCATGGCAGCTCGCCAAATTCCTCCTATTGGACGCGCTCAACAAAACTTCAGAATCGGCCCCTCCGATTGTCCTCGCTCCAGCCTGAAACTATGAAAGACTCGGGCGACAATTTCGACCACCTCCCATTTTCGTGCCCCGATCCAACCGACTTTTCAACAGAGGTTTTTGCGCCCTCCTGATCACCCAATTCTTTGGAGCAATCAACGACAGCGTGCTCAAGCAGGTCATCATTTTAGCGGTGGCTTCCGGAGGAGTCTGGGCCAATCAATTGGGTGAGGGCGGGCAGGCTTATGTCGCACTCTGCCTCACTATCCCCTTTATCTTGTTTTCAGGGATTGCGGGACAAATCGCGGATCGCGTCCGTAAAAACCGCATCACGGTGCTGGCAAAAATTGCCGAGGTTGGAATCGCGGCCCTAGCCCTTGGGGCATTTTTTGCGGGTAATCTTTGGGCCTGTCTTGGCGTCATGGTTCTTCTAGCAACGCAGAGTGCCTTTTTTGGTCCTGCCAAATATGGCATGATCCCCGAGTTGTTGACGGAGAAGCATCTCAGCAAAGCAAATGGCTCGATCAACATGTTTACCAATCTTGCTGTGATTGGTGGAACACTCGCAGCAGGAAAAGTTTACACCCACTACTCATCGGGATTTCAAAGTAGTGAATCAGAAGCACCCATTAATCCGGAGATGCTCTGGGTCCCGGGCGTGATCTTAGTAATCATAGCAATGATTGGCCTCCTCCCTTCGCTTTTTATTCCGAAGCTCAAGTCATTCGACCAACCTCAGCCCATCGATTTTAATCCTTTCCGCCCTTATGCTCAGGCGCTCAAAGACATGGCGCAATCGCACCTTCTTCTGGTCGCTTTGGCTTGGTCCTTTTTCTACCTTCTCGGTATGATGGCACTCCTGGTTCTTCCTGATTTTAGCGCGCTTTTACAAATCAGCCCGGAGATGAACAACAACCTCCTGGGTGTTCTCGGAATCACCATCGGGCTCGGCAGCGTGATCGCCGGATTTATTTCAGGAAAGCATATCGAGCCCCGTCTTATTCCGGTGGGCGCGCTTGGGATGACCCTCTTCTTCATCCTTCTCGGTATAGCCCCGCTGAGTTTTTGGACGGTCGCCTTGCTTCTAGGAGCGGCAGGGCTTTTTGGGGGATT
>JAQWSX010000010.1 GCA_029242935.1 Akkermansiaceae bacterium | reverse complement strand
TGGCCTCTCCTTCAGCGATCCGATTGCGGCGCTTGTCGAGAATCTCAAGAACAGGGGCATAAGCAAATTTCTTCAAAAGGAGACAGATAATGATGAAGTTGACCCACTGGGCGATAAAGCTAGGCCAGCTCACGTGGAACTTCCTTAGGATTTCGCCAACGGCTCCTTCATCGCCACCGGCTTCAACAGGAGCGCTAGCCAAAATTTGAAAAGTATCGAGAAGCATTTTGAAAAAAATTGTTTACTAGAAAGAGAAGAAAGGAGCCGGCGGCCCTGTTGGGACGCCGGCCAAATCCTTATTTGCCAAGGAAAATGGCGATGAAGATCAATCCTTCCGCTAACGCGGCAAAAATGATCGAAATCGTCATGATGTTACCGAAAGCACCTGGGTTACGCCCGGTAGCTTCAGCAGCTTTGGAACCGACAAGGCCGATACCGAGTCCAGCACCAAGACCTGCAAGGCCGATGTGAATCTTACCTTCCATCTCCGCAAGGAGATTGAAAAGCTCAGGAAGTGCCGCAGCAATTTGAATTAGACTATCCATTTTCTTAGTTTGTTTAGTTTGTTGTTTGTTCCGTCGGCCCCCACAGGATCCATGGTCTGACCGACAAGATTTTTTTAGGGAGAGGGTTCAGGAACGGGTTCAGTCCCTTGAATCTCGTCCTCATGATCATGCTCATCGTCGTGCTCGTGTTCGCACATCAGTTTAATAAAGACCGCGCAAAGCAGAGAAAAGACCAAGGCCTGGACAAATCCGACCAAGAGTTCAAGAAAGTAGAAGGGGAGGGGAGGAAGCCACTTTAAGAAGACCGGCACATTCATGGCCGACATTGTCTCCAAAATACTCTCCCCAGCGTAGACGTTCCCGTAGAGTCGGAACATCAGAGCCACTGGCCGAACCGCGATTGATAACACCTCGATAACCCCTACAAAGAGAAAGATGGCGCCCATGAGAAGCAAAACAATCCCTTTGAATTCGCCTTTTGGCGCAAAAATGTGTCCGAGGAAGTTTTTTACCCCGATTTCGGTGATGGCCCACCAAAACCACATCACCGCAAAGGTCAGTGCCATCGCGCTTGTCAAATTGAGGTCAGCATTGGCACCGCGGAAGAAGGGGCGATAACGATCGGCTGGGTCAACCCCGGCGCCTGTAAGCTCCCAACCGACAGTTCCGATTCCTGGCACAAGACCAAACCAGTTCGAGAAAAGAATCAGAATGAAAATCGTTCCAAGAAACCAGAAAGTCTTCATTGCCAGCTTGTAGCCGAGGATTCCTTCAAAAAAGCCAAACAGTGACTCAACGAGCCACTCGACGAAGTTCTGCACAGGCTTGGGAACCATTTGGAGGTTCTTCGTTGCCATTTGGGCCACTCCAATCAATAGGGCTGCCACAACCCAAACCGCTATCATTGAATTGGTTATCGCAATCGGCCCAAGCGAGAAAACCTCTTCGGCGCCAGCAGGAAGGTGATCGTGATCCGGGAGCTCACCACCACCCGAAGCAGCGACTGCCGGGAGGGCCGTCGCAAAAAAGAGGACCAAGAGAGGAAAAAATCTGGAAATGGAAGCCATCGCGATTTCGAGCTCCGAAATGGAACCGGGCGGGATTTAACGACACCCATCGCCTCAGGCAAGTTTTTCTTTGTGAAAAATTTCACAAAGTCGGTTTAACCTCTAAAAATCAACGATTCTGACGATCAAACTATGTTTGGGCATCTTCACTTTTTTGCGATCACACGAAATCCAAGATCGCTACGCCGGATGCTACGAGAGTCGACCCAAAGGCGGGCCAAAATACCATCACCCTGATTTTCGAAAGAGGCCCCAGCTGCAACGTAAGCTTTTGGTGCAAGCGATTCCGCCGGATTGATCTCAGAGACCGCGGTCCACTCGCGGACATTTCCAGCCATTCCTGCAAGCCCCACCCCAGTCACATCCATTTGGTCACGGCCCACAGGCCCCCACAGTGAGACATTGCGAGGCTGACCTTCATGCCCCGCAGCCACCATCCACTCCGATAGCTCCGGTAAACGGCTCTGACTCCATTGCGCGTAGGCATAGGCATCCCACCAATCAATCCCGACAACCGGACACTCAATCGTCATGGCACGCCCGAGCCAAGTCTTGCCCCTCACCGCGGCCGGCCAAACAACATCCCAATCATTTGGTTCATGAGTCTTTTTGTTCACTGGCTGCTCGGGATGCTGAAATCTACGATGATCCGGAAAATCGAGGAAGGCCTTATACTGCCCTAGGGTCACCTCGGTCCGGCTTATCGCAAAGCCTTCACGAATTGAAACGTCCCACCCGCCCGGAACCTTGTAACGACCGCGAGGAATGTCGATGTAAGCTTTCGTTTTTACGATTGCTTGGACTGAAGCAGGCTTTTTCTTATCATTAGAAAAGATCATCAGAAGAATAACCCCGCTGATCGAAGCCACCCCTCCGATAAGCGCCCAAAAGGAGGCCGCGACTTTCGGCGGCTCCTTCAATTGGTATCCCGAAGACCCTGCCACGGAGGGGACAACCTTGTTTCTACCTTGTAGTTGGTCACGAACCTGATGACTCAAATCGAGAATCTGCTTCCAAGTAAGAGGCATCGGTCGATTTGCATCGGTCATAAAATTGCAGAGTGACTTCACCCTCGTGGCACCTGGCAATCCCGGCCTCGTCATCGCGTCGAAAACTCCGCCTAATAACTGCTTCGTTCGTGTTTCTATCTGTTCATCACGCGCACCCTTAACCGCCAAGTTCATGACCCTTACTTCGTCCTTGCCTGCTATCACGAAATGGTGGAGTTCGTAATCAACCGTCGCGACCTCCTCAATTTTAAGCTGCCACATCGCCTCCGCAATCTGACCCAGTAAGATGACAATCTCCAAAGGAGAAAACCGACTTCCTGATTGGTACAACGATTCTAGACTGTCACCGTCCAGCTTTTCCCTAGAGAAAAAAGTGTCATCATCATTAGTAAAAACCTCATAGACCGCTCCGATTCCAGGATGAGTGACCATGGCTTTAGCCCGTACATCGGAGATGAATGAATTCACCACCCCGGGTTGCCGTATGACCTTGCTACGCAACATCTCGATCATAACGAGCCTCTGCATCGAGAGCTGCTCTCCTTCCCATGTACGCGTGAACCGCCCTTCGCTGACAGCGTGCCCCAAGCGATAATCCCCTAAGATATCTCCTTCCTTGCGCGTCACGCCTGATGTCATCTCTCGAGAATTATTCGGGAATTTACTTAATTCCCATTGCCGAGCTCTGCCTCGGGCTCCCGGAAAGGTAAATTAAGTTTCGGCAAGAGCGAATTTCCTTCACTCAGATCCTCAAGATCAAGCCCATCGAGGTTATCAAGATCCCGCTGCAGCTCCTCCATCGTTGATTCACCCAAACCCTCACGAAGAAGGGTGCGTGGGTGAGCTCGAATATCGCTCAAGCGCCCATCGTAATAGAGCTCGGCAACAAAGCCGTAAAACTTTCGTTGCCCAAAGAGGAGACCAGTCGCGGGATCCTGATCCGGCACAAAATACCACACTTCGGCAATTTCCTCGCCATCCTTCCAATCAGCAGTCCCAGTCACCCATTCGCTCCCAGAGTCTCCCTGCCGGATAATGGCCTGCCCGATCTTGCCATCCACCTCCTCGTAGAACCGGACCCTTGGAGTAAACAACATCGGGTCAAAATCTTTATTAGTATCGACCTCCACTGGTAAAATTAAAGTCCTGCGCTCCCCGTTTTGCTCTTGGATCGGATTAGTCATTCGGCCCCACCCCAAGCAAGCTAAGTTTTTAACGTCAGGAACTAAACCCTGCGCGACCTTGAAACTCGCCTTCTCAAAAAGCGATCCGGCGTTTGGTCCCAGATTAAAAACTTCATAATAATAGTCTCGCGCTTTGTCAAAAATCCCAAAAGCCTCGTAAGTTGCACCAAGACTATAGAGGACGTTGGGATCACGTGGCTCCCTGAGCTCGGCCTCCTGCAACTTTGTCAACGCTTGTATCAGATCACCTTCCACCCGTGCCTGCCGGGCATCTTTTAAGAGCGCCTCGACGATCGGATCCAAAACAGGAGGAGGAAGATTCAGGACATCCTCTTCAGCGACTTTTGTTACCGACTCCAAATCCGTTAAAACTTCTTTCGACTCAGGAAGCGGCTTGGGAGACACCACTGCGATCGGCTTAGGAGGAAGCGCCGCAATCGGCTCGGGTTTCTCGTCGGCCGCTGTCACAAGAGCCGAAGGTGGACCGGGCGCAACGACGTATTCCTTCACAATCCTCTCCCCAGGTTGAGGAATCTGCTGGTTTTTAAAGGCCAAAGCAACACCCACCGATATTAGTTGCACAAAGGCCACTAGCCCGATTATCCAGCACGAGATATGAAACATGCCCAAATTGGGCTTGCGGGAAACTCGTGAATTCTTCATCAGGGAGACCAGCTTAAGAAAACGGATAGGCTATGTCAACGAGCCCGACCCTCA
>JAQWSX010000148.1 GCA_029242935.1 Akkermansiaceae bacterium | reverse complement strand
GGTCGGCTTAGGACAATCCGTAAGCTCTGGGACAATCCTCGGCGAAATTTTTTCTACCGACTTCGCGGAAGTCCGCCTATCTCTTTCCGCGAGGGAACTGATCCACGTTAAGCTCCCCGATAACCCAGAAGACCCACCTATCGATGTCACCTTAGTCGATGCCTTGACCGAAGGATCCGTGCAAACTTGGGAAGGTGAAATAGTCCGCACAGAAGGAATTCTCGACGCTAAATCACGCAAACTCTTTGTGATCGCCCGGGTCAACGATCCCTTTGGCTTGGAGAGATCTCTGAACAACAGCAATAACGAACCCCTTCGAATTGGCCAGCCAGTGCGCGCCATCCTTGAAGGTGCCACTATTCCGGATGTTTTTGTCATACCTCGTAATACCCTATATCGGCCTAATGAAATTCTCACGATTCACCCGACTGAGTTCACCCTGAAGCGGCAGAAGATTACTCCAATCTGGACAGACCCTGAGAATCTTGTCGTCAGCAAGAATCTTATCGAAGGCTGGCATCTGGTTACCAATAGGCTACCAGCGGCTCCGGAAGGAGCCAAAGTTGAGATTATTGAGCCAAAAGCAGCTCTCAAGAAGGAAGATCCAAAGCCAGCGGCTTAAGAATGGCTAGATCAAGCCCGGAACTGAAAACGTTTTTTGTCTCGCCATGACCTTTGATCTTGAAGCCATTCCTCCTGGTGATCGCTATCGAATTCTCGCCTCCTTGATCACACCCCGGCCTATCGCTTGGGTCACAACTCAGGATCGCGAAGGCAAGATCAACGCCGCCCCCTTTTCTTTTTTTAATGTCTTTGGATCTAACCCACCACTTGTTGCTTTTGCTCCAGGAAACAAAGACCGAAAGACTCCAAAAGACACCGCTCGGAATATTCGTGAAACCCGAGAATTTGTCATTCATATGGTTGACGAACCGCTTGGCAAAGTGATGGTCGCTACCTCCGCAAGCCTTCCCCATGGCGAAAGTGAGATCGATCTCAACGATCTAACCACTCTACCCTCTCAAAAAATCTCGGTTCCACGAATCGCCGATACTCCGGTTGCTCTCGAATGCACCGAACACTCAACAATCGAAATTGGAACCAACCGGCTGATTGTCGGCATTGTTCATTACGTTCACGTTCGTGACGGTCTCATGGATGACAAAGGATATCTCCAACACGGAAAATATCACCCTCTGGCCCGCATGGCCTCCCCCGATTGGTATTCCCGCACCAACGATCAATTCGAAATCCCTCGTCCCGACTAAGTCCCTAAAATCACATTTTGCCATGCTTCTCTCATCCGAACCTCTAACCTTTCTTTGCGGTCGGGGCTCGTCATGCTTAGCCCGAGAGACGATCTTCATCGAGAATCTGTTGCTTACGCGATTGCCAACGCCCTTCCAAACTCTCAACTTACCCACCTTCCGGCGCGCTATCACTTACCGGTAGCTTACCAAAATTCTCTCAATCAAAATATCAACTAGTTCCTAAATTCATGATCACCAAACGCATCACCACTGAGCAAATTCTCGCCAACCTGCAAGCCAAGGTTGACGCTCGTATTCCCATTATGATCTCTTCGGCGGGATCTGGCCTCGTTGCCAAACTCCAGGAAGCGGCCGGCTCCGACTGCATTAATACTTTCTCCGGAGCCCGACTTCGCGCCAACGGCATGGGCACCATGTCCATGATGTGGCCCATTCTGGACTCCAACAAGCAGACCCTCGACTACACCCGCGAGGACATTATGCCAGCCCTCAGCGGAAAATCCTTCGTCTGCGCCTGCCTAAATGCCAACGACCCCCTCAAGGACATGCGCATGGTTCTTCAACAATGCAAAGACATGGGGGTTCAGTCTGTCTCAAATATCGGACCATCAGTTTCTTATGTGGACCACGATTCCGAGATTTTCAAAGTCATCACTTCAGCCGGCATCACCATCCAAAACGAAATCGACATGCTCATTCTCGCCAAGGAAGAGATGGACATGGTTTCTGTCGGACTCGCTTTCACCGAAGAGGATTCCTACGCGATCTGCGAGCAAGCTAAGCCCCATATTTTCTGCTACCACGCGGGCACGACCAAGGGTGGCATCAAAGGCTATGACAATGGCATGACGATTGAAGAGACAGCCGAGCAGACCGAGAAGGTTTATCAAAAGTGTCGCGAGCTCAGCCCCGATACTATTCTCGTGGCCCACGGTGCCGCCATGGAAACTCCATCCGACGCCCAGTACATGCTTAACAACACCAGCGGCCACGGCTTCTGGACCGGATCCTCCACCGAGCGCCTTCCAATTGAACAGGCCGTCTCCGCCGCGGCCGACGAGTTCCGCGGGCTGAGCTTCGACAAATAAGATAAAGGCCCTTTGTTGAAAGCTTAAGCTTCCATTCACCGCCCCTTAAAAAAGCCCCCTGCCGCCGATCGGCCGGGGGCTTTTTTATGATTCATAACATTACCACATTGGCATCATTACGATTCCCTGACATTTGCCATTCCAGAGCCTCGCCCGATTCCTAATTCTTCCTCCACAAGATCTGACCAATCTGAAAGAAATTTTAATCCCATTCGTCCATGCTCTCTTTTCTCCCCTCTAAAATTATCCTCTGCGCCCTCTCCATACTCATATTGGGAGCAGGAGGAGGTTATCTCACCTCCCCATCACTAAAAGACTGGTTTGAAGCTCTGGAACACCCTCCCGGTCGTCCACCCAACTGGATATTTGGCCCCGTCTGGTCCACCCTTTATCTTATGATCGGCAGCAGTTTTGCTTTGATTTGGCATCGTCACCCGAACCGAATCGGAAAAAACCGAACCACTCTCTTCT
Source organism: Akkermansiaceae bacterium (assembly GCA_029242935.1). Lineage (GTDB taxonomy): Bacteria > Verrucomicrobiota > Verrucomicrobiia > Verrucomicrobiales > Akkermansiaceae > SW10. The sequence goes on along the minus strand of JAQWSX010000148.1, from coordinate 16,119 downwards.
TCTTCATTCAACTCATTCTCAACCTCTTGTGGACTCCTCTATTCTTCGGGCTACATCAAGTCGGAACCGCCCTCGTGGTCATTATCCTGATGTGGATTTTCATTACTCTCACCATTCGCGAATTTGCAAAGCTCTCGAAGTTTGCAGCCTACCTTCTCATTCCCTACCTCCTCTGGGTCACTTTTGCGACCTACTTAAATGCCGGTTACACCTGGCTCAACTAGCCCCCCAATGGTCTCAAAGTTCACGACACAAGGGTGATTTCATGAAAATACGACTCAGATCGCACGTAATCTCCCTATGAAACTTTTCTTGAAATTTCTCGCATCCCTCACCGTGGCCCCTCTCCTTTTTCAGGCCAATGAACGACCCAACATTATCATCATCATGGCAGATGATATGGGATACTCCGACATCGGCTGTTACGGTGGCGAAATCAAAACGCCCAACCTCGACCGTCTCGCCTCCAAGGGGATGCGCTTCACCCAATTTTATAACACTGCCCGCTGCTGCCCAACCCGGGCTTCCCTCCTCACCGGACTTTACGCCCATCAGGCTGGGATCGGGCACATGACGGGTAATTACGGTATTCCCCAATACCAAGGATACCTTAACAAGAAATGTGCCACCATTGCTGAAGCTCTCAAGCCTGCCGGCTACCGCACTTATATGGCTGGAAAGTGGCATGTCACTCCGAAGATTTCTGCTAACGACCCTAAAGATAACTGGCCCCGTCAACGTGGATTCGACAAATTCTTTGGTACCATCCACGGTGCCGGCTCCCTATTCGACCCCAACTCACTCACCCGTGACAACATCCAAATCACTCCTGAGAACGACCCCGAATACGATCCGGACGAGACTTGGTATTACACCGACGCCATCTCAGACAACACCGTCCAATATCTTGAATCCCACTTCAAAGACCACGCCAACAAGCCCTTCTTCCACTACGTCGCCTACACCTCCGCTCACTGGCCCATGCACGCCCTTCCCGGGGACATCGCTAAATACGATGGCAAATACGACGACGGCTACGCCCCCGTTTACCAAGTCCGCCTCAAAAAGATGAAGCAACTCGGACTCATTGATCCTAAGTGGAAAATTCCCGGACCCGTAGGTGATTGGTCCAAAGTCGAACTCAAGGAATGGGAGTCCGCCTGCATGGAAGTCTACGCCGCAATGGTCGATAATATGGACCAAGGCATCGGTCGTATCGTCAAGTGCCTCGAAGATCACAAGCAACTCGACAACACCCTCATCTTCTATCTTCAGGATAATGGAGGCTGTGCCGAAGGCTTTGGTCGAGGAAAGCTCGTCGGCCCGCTCAAACGCCCAGCCAAACCCACCCTAAAACCTATGGGAAAGAACGAACTTCAAACCAATATGGTTCCCACCCAATCTCGAGATGGCTATCCGCTTCGCCGCGGCAAAGGCGTAATGCCCGGACCTCCTGAAACTGAAATCGGATACGGCGAAAACTGGGCTAATGTCTCAAACACTCCTTTTCGTGAATACAAACACTGGGTTCACGAAGGCGGTATTTCCTCGCCTCTTATCGCTCATTGGCCTGAGGGTATCAAGGCTCCACTGGTACTCTCTACCAGCCCAACTCTCAATCCCTACTCACGAAACTCAGCCGAGCCTACGCACCTTATCGACCTTATGGCTACCTGCCTGGATCTCGCCAAGGCCACTTACCCTAAGGATAAGATTCCAGTTGAAGGAACTTCCCTTGTCCCAATCCTCAAGGGTCAGGCCCTCAAACGGGGTAAGCCCATCTTCTTCGAGCACGAGGGTAACCGTGCTGTCCGCGATGGTGATTGGAAGCTCGTTGCCAAGAGCGTAAGAGGAAAATGGGAACTCTACAACATCCCTTCGGATCGCACCGAAATGAAGAACCTCGCAAAAAAGCATCCAGAAAAGGTGCAGAAGATGGCAGCCCAATATGACCAATGGGCCAAAGAACGAGGTATCGTTCCTTTCGGCTCTTGGCGACAAGAACAGAAAAACAAGAAAATTAAACCCTCCGGGAAAAAGATCTTCAACATCAAACCTGGTGATACCTTTACTTCTAAAACATCTCCAAACATTGCAAATCGCCCTTTCAAGATCACGGCCGAGATAGAGAAGTTCCCTGCCTCAGGAGTCATCCTCTCCCAAGGTGGCTCCAATCACGGTTGGTCTCTCTACCTCAAAGATGGGCACCTCTGCTTCACCGTCCGCCGGGGAGGAAAACCAGAGACTACCTCCCTCAAAGTTCCCTCCAATTGCAAAGGCTCCTTTCAAGCCATCGTTGGTGAGACAAATGTCACCCTTCTGGCCGGTGAAGAGCTTAACTCTGTAAAGCCTAACGATTTCCGTCTGAGCGCTCAGCCCATCGACATTCTTGAAGTCGGCCAAGACAGTGGTGGAATCGTCGGAAACCACGGGCAGAACTACAGGCTCAACGTCGCTGTCAAATCAGCAACCATTTCATTAAAGTAGGCGGTAGCCTCCCCTATTTTACTATTGTCTTCTTGGGCCCATATTGGGATCCGCCAAGTTCCTCTCCGTGGACGGATCAGATCTCCGGGCGGGCCTCGCTGGCAAAGAAGACCACTCGTTTACGGATCCGAAAGATCAGCAGGCTCAAGCCTTTTGCCCCTATCCCAATGGAGGGATACCAAGCTGCTCCGGCAAAGCTGTTCTTGGACGCCAAGTCAGAATCTCAGGGTCACCATTGGTCACAAGCACAGTGTGCTCGAAATGACTCGACGGCCGACGATCCGAAGTCGAAACCGTCCAACCATCGTCCAACCAATCAACGGTTCCCACCCCTGCATTGATCATGGGTTCGATCGCCAAAATCATCCCAGCCTTTAAAATGGGTGATTTCCCGCCAGGGTGGTAATTGGGCACTTGTGGTTCTTCGTGTAACTGGCGTCCAACACCATGGCCTACCAGATCTCTAACGACGGTAAAACCAAACTTGCTTACATAATCTTCAACCGATCCACAAAGATCATAAAGCGCAGCACCTACCCGGGCATGAGAAATTGCCACAAAAAGAGACTCTTCTGTCACCGCGAGAAGCCGCTTCTGCTCGCCATTGATTTTACCAACCGGCACTGTGAGGGCGTTGTCACCGATCCATCCCTGCCGTTTCACTCCTACATCGAGCTTCACTAGGTCACCATCCTGAATAACACGATCCCCACCAATCCCATGCACCACTTCCTCATTCATTGAGATGCAAGTGTAGCCCGGAAAATCGCGATATTTGTAAAAGGCACTCTTCACCTTGTGTTCTTCTATCAAAGACAAGGCATATTCATCGACCTCACGGGTCGTTTTCCCTGCTGCAATAAATTTAGCCGTCCTCTGTAAAACATCACTCGCCACCTTCCCCGCCTCCCGCATCATTGCGATCTCCTGCTTGGTCTTAATGGGAATCTTAGAACGCTTGGCCATGATAAGAGGAGTTAACGATTAGGCGTCCAACGGTCAAGACGTAGAAAAAGCATCCCACCTGGACCCATCACTGAAACTCAAACAAGAGACCTTCTCTACACTCTCACCCTGGCGTAAACTTCATCAGGGGAGCCCATTCCATTGACGATGCGCGCCCGCTGTTGATCGCAATAATAGGTCACAGCAGGAATGACCAAACGCCGATACTCAGCTAAACGATTTTCAAAATTTTCCGCCGCGTCATCTGCCCTAGGTTCGAGTTTACCCAGGCATTCAGGACACTGTTGCCCCTCACCTTCACGAGCAACTCTATGACACTCTACGCATTCGAGACGACACGCCACTCGTCGCCGTAACTCATCATCCGCGACGTGCAAAATGATTGCCAAAGGTTTCACCTCGAGCAAGGAGTCAAGCGCTTCTACCTGAGGGACAGTGCGCGGAAACCCATCCAGCAACCATCCATCGCTTTGCTTGCCAACCCACTCCAGCACCATGGGGATCATAATTTCATCCGGTACATATTCGCCACGATCCAAAAAAGAACGCGCTCTTTGACCGAGCCCAGTATCATCACGAAGGGCGCCTCGTAAAAGCGCCCCTGTCGAAAGATAAGCCAAGTGATTTTCTCTGGCCAGACGGCGACCTTGGGTCCCCTTCCCCGACGCCGGAGGGCCGAGGAAGACCAAGTGCCGGGATTTCATCTACTAGTTAATGAAAAGAGCAACCACAGCAACGATGATGATCATTGCAAGAACCACCCAGAGATACAGAACCGAAGCACTGGTCGCTTGCTGACCCGAAATCTGACGTTGCAGGCGGCCTTTAATTTTTCCCTTACGGAGGAAACCATCATATTGGCGCTGCAGAAGGTGGGTTTCAATCTGACGCATCATATCGAGTAAGACACCCACCAAAATCAGCAGACTAGTACCACCGAAAAAGGATGTCACGAGGCTGTTCGCACCCAGATCAAGAGCGAGTCCAATAAAGAATGGCATCATGAAGATCAGAGTAAGGAAAAGAGCCCCCGCAAAAGTAAGACGGGTCATGGTATAGTCCAAGAAGTCCGACGTTGGCTTTCCAGGGCGTACCCCTGGAATATAGCCACCACCCCGCTTAAGATTTTCAGCAACCTCCGAAGGCTGGAACATAGTCGCCACCCAGAAGAAACTGAAAAAGAAGATCATGAAGCCAGAGAGGAGGTAGAACCAAATATCATTCGGCGAAAGAAGCTCACCCATCGTCCTTACCCAAGAGGCATCGGTCATTTGGCCAAGCAACTGAGTCGGAAGCTGGAGAATAGCAGTGGCAAAAATGACGGGCATCACACCGGCATAGTTCACCTTGAGAGGGAGATACTGAGTCCCTCCGGCCATTTCGCGACGGCCTGCAACACGCCGCGCATATTGCACCGCTATCCTTCGTTGACCCTGCGTTATTGTAATCACCGCGGCGATCACGAAGAGGAAAAGCACCACCATCAGCACGATCAAAAGCGGGCTGAATGGGTTGTCACCACGCTCGATCACGAAGGTATTCCAAATGGTCACGATCACACCCGGGAGAGACGAAATGATATTCACCGAGATAATTAGTGAAACCCCATTGCCAATTCCGCGTTCAGTAATTTGATCACCAATCCACATAAGGAAAAGTGTGTCTGCAATGATGATAAGAACGGTCTGTGCTACAAACGAACCACCAGCGTTAGCGGCAAAAGCCGGAACGAGATCCTGACCTGTTGCATCAAGTGCTTTTCCGATACCACGCAAAAGAGGATTGCTCTCAGGATTTTCTAGGGACTTGGCTAGGAAGAACCCCTGCACGGCCGCAATCGCGATTGTTACGAAGCGGGTCCACTGGTTGATCTTCTGCTGACCACCATCTTCTTTCTTTAGGCGGGCCAACTTAGGAACAACCGCACTCAAAAGCTGCATCATGATCGACGCCGAGATGTAGGGCATGATTCCCAAGGCAAAGAGTCCCATGCTGGTCAGTCCACCACCGGAGAAAACGTTTAGGATTGCACCGACACCGCCCCCAGCGCCTTCTTCGTTGTCCTCTTTGAGGATCTCAAGATACTCGCGGATCACATCCATGTTCACACCGGGAAGTGGCAGATGTACGCCGAGGCGCACGATCACAATCATGGCCATGGTAAAAAGGATGCGGTCCCGAAGCTCGGGAATTTTCCAGGTGTTGGTAAATGCAGAAATCATAATGATTTAGATGTCGGAAAAGTTATTCGATTTTCCCCTCTCCAATTAGAGGGGCCGGGTTGTGATGCGTAGTTAGAGCCTTTGCAAGCTCGTGGGTGTTCCTCCCAGAACGGAAAAGAGCTTCCTGGGCCTTCTGGAAAGCAGCGGTCGCTTCCAAAAATTCTGTTTGGCCAGCTATACTGGCGCGGTCGGATGGTTCGAGCTTTTTGAGAGAGGCCGCGAGTCGGATTTTAAGTTGCTTAAGCTCCTCTCCCAACTCTCTGATTTTGAGGGTAGCCGCTTCTCGGTCACCACCATTCGCGACCTCCGATAGCACTTCGGTCATCTCAGAAAAGACTCGGGTTTGCTCCTCGAGCAGAGAAGCAGGAGAATCCTGACGATCACTGCAGGCCGAAAGACAAAGAAATCCCAATAACGCAAAAAACGCTGTAGCCCGGCGAACCGGGCCCAACGTGGAAATTGCGTGAAAAGGCTTCTTCACCAGTATGTGGGAGAAGCGACTAGGAAAGCTCCAAAGAGCCCCCAGCCTTCTCGATCTTTTCTTTTGCGGAATTACTTGCTTGATCAACCGAGACCTTGAGGGCCTTGGTGATTTCGCCTTGCCCGAGAACCTTGATCTTGTCGCACTGGCCTTTGACCAGCTTAACTTGACGAAGGGTCTCCTCATTCACTTCAGTATCAGCTTCGAAATATTGTTCCAACTGGGAAACGTTTACGATGGCGATGGTATCGCGAAATTTCAGGTTGGAAAATCCACGCTTGGGAAGGCGACGGGCAAGTGGCATTTGGCCACCTTCAAAGCCGGGGCGGACGCCACCGCCGGAACGGGACTTCTGACCTTTGTGGCCTCGACCGGAAGTCTTACCAAGACCGGAGCTCTCTCCGCAACCAAGACGCTTTTTGCGATGCTTGGCTCCAGGATTGGGCTTGAGATTATGAAGATTCATTTTTTAAAATGTGTTACAGGATTTAGGAAGGCTGGATTAGATGGCTTTCTCTTTTTTCTTTCCGCGGAGCGCGTTGATATCGTCCTTGTTGCGGAGCATAGTGAGGGCCTTGATGGTCGCCTTCACCACATTCGCGTGGTTATTGGAACCAATTGACTTAGCGAGAACATCGTGAATACCAACAGCCTCACAGACGGCACGAACACCACCACCGGCAATCACACCAGTTCCGGGTGAAGCAGGCTTCAGGAGAACCTTGCCACCACCAAATTCAGCGTAAACTTCGTGAGGGATAGTGGGGCCGTTAAGCTTGACTTTCTGAAGGCTCTTGCTGGCAACACCAGAAGCTTTCTTGATACACTCGGCGACTTCATTAGCTTTTCCAAATCCGACACCAACAGCTCCTTTTTCGTTCCCTGAGACCACTAGAGCAGAGAAGCTAAAGCGACGCCCACCTTTTACCACCTTGGAACAGCGATTAATGAAAACAACTTTCTCAGTGAGTTCGTTACCTTCGGAGTCAGTCGGAGCAGCCTCACGCTGACGTCCACCGAAACCACCGCGATTACCACCACCCTGGCCGGGACCGCCACCGCGGTTATTACCACCGCCACGATTATCACCGCCACGGTTGTTTGAATTTTTGTCAGCTGGTTTCTGATCAGCGACTTTTGCTTCCGCTGGCTTTGCTGTTGCGGTTTCAGCTGGCTTTGCTTTTGCGTCTTCAGCTGGCTTTGCTTTTGCGGTTTCAGCAGGCTTTGCTTTTGCGGTTTCAGCAGGCTTTGCTTTTGCGGTTTCAGCAGGCTTTGCTTTTGCGTCTTCAGCAGGCTTGGAGTCTTCGTTATTTGCCATTTTAGTTCGGAGCAAGAATTAGAATTTAAGGCCACCTTCGCGGGCGGCATCGGCAAGGGCTTTGACCTTACCTGTAAAGAAGAAGCCACCGCGATCAAAGACAACAGCTTTGATCTTGGCGTCAGCGGCACGCTGAGCAACCAGCTTACCAACGGCCTCGGCAGTCACTTTGCTTGCCCCAGTCTTCTCGATGGATGAATCAAGAGTGGAAGCGGCACAGAGAGTCTTACCGGAAATATCGTCGATGACCTGGGCGTAAACGTTCTTGTTGGAAAAGTGAACAGCAAGACGCGGACGCTCGGCGGTTCCCGAAACTTTTTTCCGGATGCGGCGGTGGACCTTGCGGCGAAGTTCCTTTCGATTGAGAGTGCTCATTTAGAAATATGGAGTTCTGGGTTTTCGTCAGGATTTACTTAACGGACTTACCGGCCTTGCGGCGGACATACTCGCCAACATAGCGAACACCCTTACCCTTGTATGGCTCAGGTGGATAATAGTTACGCACTTCAGCGGCGAATTGACCGACGAGTTGCTTGTCAATTCCTTCCACCTTGATCTTCGTGTTCTCAGTGACAGTCACAGTGAGACCTTCTGGAATGGGGTGAAGAATCGGGTGTGATTTTCCAAGGCTGAGATCAAGGGTCTTGCCCTTGACCGCCGAACGAAAACCGACACCCTGGATTTCAAGTTCCTTCACGAAGCCTTCGTTTACTCCAATGATGAGATTCTGCACGAGGCTGCGGAAAGTACCGTGAAGAGCGCGCACATGACGCTGCTCGGAAGCACGGTTGACATTGATCGCTCCGTCGCCCACCTCAACGGTGATGCCCTCGGGAAGATCTAAGGAAAGTTTGCCTTTAGGTCCCTCTACATTAACGGTGTTTCCATCGACACTGACGGTTACTTTATCGACTGCGGGGATTGGTTTGAGTCCTACTCTTGACATGGTTCTGTTTTCTGAGTCAGGGATTTACTACCAGACGAAGGCGATGATTTCACCGCCGACCTTGTCCTTCTTGGCTTGATGCCCGGTCATCAGACCTTTAGAGGTCGAAATGATGGAGATCCCCATTCCGTTAAGAACGCGAGGGATTTCCTGGGAACCGGAATACTTCCGTCGTCCACACTTAGAGATCCGTTTGAGATCCGTAAGCGCAGGGACGCCATCAACGAACTTAGTCTTTACGATCAGCTCAGGGAACTTACCAGAGGTATCGACCTCGTAGTTCCAAATGTAACCCTCTTCTTTGAGGATACGGGCGATCTCCACTTTCATTTTTGAATGGGGAGCTTTGAATGAATCATTACCAGCGCGCGAAGCATTTTTCAAACGAATGAGAAAGTCTGCGATGGGATCTGTAAGAGTTGCCATGGTATTAGTTTTTCCAGGTCGTGAAATTAAGCGGCGGCCTCCTCCTTGACGTTGTCACGGAATGGCATGCCGAGGGATTTAAGCATCGCTTTAGCTTGCGCGTCGGTCTTCGCGGAGGTCACGAAGATGAAGTCAAAACCAATCTGACGCTTGATTTGATCAAGCTCGATCTCAGGGAAAATAGACTGGTCCGGGAATCCAACGGCATAGTTCCCGCGTCCGTCGAAGGACTTAAAGGGCAGGCCACGGAAATCGCGAATGTTAGGACAAGTAATTGCAATAAAGCGCTCAAGGAATTCCCACATACGGGCTCCTCGGAGCGTAACGCGGGCACCGACAGCTTCGCCCTCACGGACTTTGAAGTTCGCGACGGATTTCTTGGCGAAAACGACGGAAGCTTTCTGACCGGTAATCTTCCCAATTTCGTCCACTGCATCCTCAACGGCTGCCTTACGCTCATTGACGTAGTGGCCGACGTGGGAGTTGATCGAGATTTTCTCGAGGCGCGGAACCTCGTTAACGTTAGTGAGGCCTAATTCTTCTTGGAGAGCCTTGATAAGCTTCTCCTCGTATAGGCACTGGAGTGTTGGTTTCATTGTTTTAGTGGCGGGTCAGCTTGGTTAGAGTGCTTAAGCGCGCGGTTTGTTCCCCTTCCCGATTTGTCCGAGTGGTTGGAACGAGCCCGTTTCCTGACACAGTCAGGCCTTCTGGGCTAGACTTTTTTTACATTGGAGATGTGAATCGGGCCGTCAACCTCTTCGATGCCTCCATCCTGATTCTCCTCAGAACGGCGAATTGCCTTTTTCATGACACGAACACCTTCCACAACAACTTGCTCTTTCGCAGCGTTGACGGAAAGGACAGTTCCCTGTTTTCCTTTGTGGTTTCCAGAGATCACGACGACATCGTCACCTGGTTTCACGTGGTTTTTAATTTTCATGGGTCCGGTAAAAATTTGGAGTTAGAGAACCTCGGGAGCGAGGGAAACGATCTTCATGAAGTTCTTTTCACGAAGCTCACGAGCGACGGGTCCAAAGATGCGTGAGCCCTTCGGATTGCCATCCTTGTCGATAATTACGATCGCGTTCTCGTCGAAACGGAGAACAGAACCGTCGGCACGACGAACAGGATATGCCGTGCGAACGACTACAGCCTTAACCACCGAGCCCTTTTTTACGGCAGCGGTGGGGATAGATTCGCGAATATGAGCAGTGATGATGTCGCCGACGCGAGCAGACTTGGTCCGCTTTCCGATGACGCCAATCATTTTGGCTTGGCGTGCACCGGTATTATCGGCAACCGCGACTTTTGATTCCATTTGAAGCATGACGAAATAAGTATCGTTAGAGAGTTTATATGAATGGCTACTGGAGCCGAGATTTGATTAATGGCTCAGAACTTTGACAAGTTTCCACCGCTTGAGCTTTGAGATCGGAGTCGTCTCCTCAATACGAACCTTGTCGCCGACAGCGGCCTCACCAGCTTCGTCATGAGCATAAAACTTCTTGGACTGCTTGATGATTTTCTTGAACTTGGGGTGAGGAACACGGTTGGTATACTCAACAACAATGGTCTTCTCCATACCCGTTGACTTCACGATCCCGACGCGTGTTTTTTTGTTCGCGGCGGATCCCTCGGAGGGGACGAAGTCTTTTTTGGCCGGTGCTTCTTGGGCTTCCTGATTTTCGGACATCTTTTTTGAAATAGGTTAAAAGTTGGTTTCGGTCAGGGTTCCTTAGGAGGACTTACGCTGATTGATGGCGGTCATCACCTGTGCGATTTCTCGACGGACGATGCGGCGGCGGGCAGTGTTTTCGAGTTGTCCGGTGGCCTGTTGGAGGCGGAGGTTGAGAGCCTCCTCCTTCAGATCACGAAGACGGGTCGAGAGTTCTTCAACACTCAGCTCGGAAACTTCAGAAAATTTTGCTTTGGGCATGACGTGATTCCTTTCGGTCAGTTTAGTGGTTAAAGCTTGTTTAGATCAGGCTTAATGATTGTCGCGGGAAACGAAACGGGTTTCAAATCCAAGCTTGTAGGAGGCGAGGCGCATGGCTTCGCGGGCTTGGGACTCAGGGACGCCACCGACTTCAAAGAGCATGGTGCCAGGACGGATGACAGCAACCCAGGCATCTACCGAGCCTTTACCCTTACCCATCCGGGTTTCAGGTGGGCGACGAGTAATTGACTTGTGAGGGAAAACCCGGATCCAGGTTTTACCTTTACGCTTAAGAAAGCGGTTGATGGAAATACGGCAAGCTTCGATCTGGCGGTTGGTCATCCATCCACGGCCGAGGGCTTGGAGTCCGAAGTCACCGAAGCTCACATCGGTACCACGCTGGGCATTACCACCCCGATTGCCACGGTGTGACTTTCGGAACTTGGTTCTTTTGGGCATTAAAGGCATGATTCTATCCTCCTAAATTCTTGGGGTTACGAAATGGGTTGCTGGCTAGGAAGCGGCTGGCTTGCTTCCGCCCTCAGCGGGCTTATCTTGATTATTATCAGGGCGGCCTCCTCCACCCCCACGACGATCACCACCGCCACGATTTCCTCCTGGACCTCCTGGACCCCCCGGACCGCGACGACGCGGGCGATCATGACCTGGAGGGCGTGCTCCTTTATCCGAATCTTCGTTCTTATTGATCCAGCACTTTACGCCAATAATTCCATAAACGGTCTTGGCTTCGGCGAATCCATAGTCAATTGGGACACGAAGAGTCTGGAGAGGCACCTTACCTTCGCGATACCACTCGGCACGAGCGATATCAGCACCGCCAAGGCGACCGGCGCAGCGGATACGAATTCCGTTGGCCCCAAAGTCCATGGCAGTCTGGACGGCTCGCTTCATAGCACGACGGAAGGCGATTCGGCGCTCGAGCTGAATGCAGACCTGCTCGCAAACGCACTGAGAATCGAGCTCGGGCTTGCGGATCTCGACAATATCTATCTTCACCTGGGAACCTCCGGCAATTTTGGAGATTTCGTTGGTCATGATCTCGATCTCAGACCCCTTACGTCCGATGACAAGACCCGGACGAGAGGTATGAAGGGTGACACGCACGCTGTTCCAAGCGCGTTCGATGATCACCTTAGCAAGGGCGGCAGCCTGAAGGCGGCCGGCGATGTATTTCCGGATCGTCAGGTCTTCGTGAAGCTTGTTGGTGTAGTCTTCGCCTTCGGCATACCACTTGGAGCGCCAGTCTTTGTTGACCGCGAGGCGGAAACCGATTGGATTAACTTTTTGTCCCATGATTCTTTAGAGGTAAATTGTTCAGTTTGGCTTATTCAGCGGACTCTTCGGTGGCTTCAGTCTCTTCGACTTCCTCGGCAGGAGCTTCCTCGGCGGGAGCTTCCTCCTTCTTGGCAGCTGGCTTGGCACCGGCTCCGAAGAGAGATTTGATTGTATCGCGCTTCTTAGGCTTACCAGAGCGCTGCTTCTCTTCAGAAGCTTCGAACTCGTCGGTCAAAGTAATGAAGATATGGCTAGTGCGCTTGCGAATGGCACCAGCAGAACCCCGGGCACGTGGCTTAAAACGCTTGAGAGTGGGTCCTTCCCCTACGACTGCCTCCTTGACGATGAGTTCATCGGAAGAGAGCTCATGGTTGTTCTCGGCGTTAGCGATCGCGCTTTCCAGCGTCTTAAAGATGAGGTGAGCAGATTTCCTTGGAGTATATTTCAACGCGTCAAGAGCATCAGAGACAGGAAGCCCCTGAATTTCGCGAACAACGTGTCGTGCTTTTTTCGGAGAGATCCGAGCGTATTTTGTGGTCGAACGAACTAACATCAGTTTGTCGGGTGGGATTTTATAGAGTGATGATTTTTGCGAGGTCACCGGGTTGAACCGAGACTTCAGGATTGTTGAGGGGTAGCAAGAGGAGTCCGCTGACATCAGCCCTCACGAGGCCAACCGAAGAATCACAAATGTGTGTGCCAGAGCGCTCTATGCGAAATCGCATTCCGATTCCAACTTCCGCATCGGAACCCGCGTTGATCACAACCAGGCCAGAGTCGGAGTCAACGGTAACAACGCGAGCTTCTCGGATACTCCCCTTCTCGATCTTGCGCTTGGGCTGCTGACGTTGTCCAAGAGCAACTTCGATTTCGCGAAGCTTGACCTCTACTTCCTTCCGGAATTCGGGATTCGAAGCAACAGCGGTGCGCAGATAGTTTTTAATGATTGGAAGAAGGCTGCCGACGGAATCCTCAAGCTGAACGAGATTCTCTCGCGCAACCTGATAATCAGAAACAGCGTTAAGCAACTTGGTGTCGCGATCCTCGAAGAGATCCCTGCCCCGAAGAGCTAGATATTCACGGATTTCCTTCAAAGCCTTCGTCTTGCTATCCTCTCTCTCAAGCGATGCACTCAAGCTCTTGTTCAAGTTCGCTAGCTGAAGTTTCAACTGGCGATTCTCGCGCTCAAGCTTTTCAGACATGGTCTCCTGAGCACCAGCCACCGCAGCACCGAGAGCAAAAAGCCCAGTGAGGAATAACTTGGTGGATGAAAAACGCATAACGAAAGATTTTGCTGAACTTTACTTCTTACCAATTCCGCCGTGAGCCTTGAAGATACGGGTAGGAGAAAACTCACCTAGCTTGTGGCCCACCATATTTTCGGAAACGAAAACAGGGATGAAGGTTTTTCCGTTATGAACGGCGAAGTTGTGACCGACAAAGTCAGGAGTAATCATGGAGCGGCGGCTCCAGGTCTTGATGGGCTTTTTGTTGCCCGACTCGACTGCGGCATCAATCTTAAGCAGAAGCTTCTGATCGACGTAAGGACCTTTTTTCAATGAACGTGCCATAATGAAATTTTGTTGAGTGACTTGCAGGTTAAATTACTTGCGCTTGGACTTGCGACGGTCTTCGACAATGAATGTTGAGTTCTTGTGCTTGCGGCGGGTCTTCTGCCCCTTGGTATGTCCCCAAGGAGATTTGAGGTGTTGACGACCACCACCCGACTTAGACTTACCCTCACCACCACCGTTGGGGTGATCGACAGGGTTCATGCACATCCCGCGAACGGAGGGGCGCTTGCCCTGCCAGCGTGTACGCCCAGCCTTACCAGAAATCTCTTTCATGTGATCGCGATTACCGACCGTGCCGATAGTTGCGTAGCTCTCTTGGTGGAACTTGCGAAGCTCACCTGAAGGCATCTTAATGAATGCGTAACCCTCATCCCGGGAAGCAAGAATCGCTTGCTGACCAGCAGCACGAGCGACCTTACCACCGGATCCAGGGCGGATTTCGATGTTGTGAATAGCAGTTCCGAGAGGAACGTTTTTGAGAGGCATGGCGTTACCAACCTTTGGCTCAACGCTTTCCCCGGCCTCAACCTTATGTCCATCAGTGAGACCAGATGGGGCAAGGATATAGGACTTGGTTCCGTCCTTATATTCTAGCAGTGCGATGCGGCAGGTTCGATTGGGATCGTATTCGATTCCGATTACAGTCGCGACTTCGTCACGCTTCGTCCTCTTGAAGTCGATGAGACGATACTTCTTCTTATGGCCACCGCCGATGTGGCGCATGGTGATGCGGCCCTGGTTATTGCGACCACCGGAGCGTTTTTTGACTTCGAGGAGGCTTTTTTCAGGCTTTGACTTGGTGATCTCGTCAAATCCCGGAAGCATCTTGTAACGATTCGCGGGAGTGACAGGCTTAAAACTTTTCAGAGGCATTAGAATGATCCTTTCTGAGTGAGGTTGCTAAAATTAAAGATTAAAAGAGGTCGAGAGGCTTACCATCCTTTAGGCGGACGATGGCTTTTTTCCAGGCAGGAGTGCGTCCAGCATCCGCGCGACGACGGCGCTTAGCTTTTCCTGCGCAATTGGCAGTTCGGACACCGAGAACCTTCACTTTGAAATGTTTCTCGACAGCTTTTTTGATCTCGATCTTGTTGGCACGACGGTCGACCTTAAAGGTCCAAGTGTTCTCGTTCTCCTGAAGAAGAGTGGCCTTTTCAGACATGTGGACGGTGTCGATAATACGGTAAATATCTCTCATAGCTAACTGAATGGTTTAGGCGGTGCGTTGAGCGAGGGTTTCAAGAGCGTCATCAACGATAATAACATCACCCCAGAAGAGGAGCTCTTCCACGTTGAGGTTCTCGGCGGTTTGTAGGAGTGCCCATGTTAAGTTGCGCTCGGCACGGTAAGTTTCTTCACTGAAGGACTTACCAACGATGATCACGCGAGCGGCGTCGGAAACTTCACGAATAGCCGTGACTATGTCCTTAGTCTTTCCAGAAGAAACTTCGAAGGAATTGACGCTGTGGACCACACCTTCATTTATCTTTTCTCCAAGAACGCGGCGCAAAGCGAGAGTGCGGACTTTCTTGGAAACAGTCTTAGCATAGGAGCGGTTGCGAGGCCCGAAAGCAACGCCACCCCCGACAAAGATCGGAGCTTTCCGATCCCCGTGACGGGCACCACCGGTGCCTTTCTGGCGATACATCTTCTTGCCAGTTCCGCGGACTTCTCCACGGGTTTTGGCTTGAGCGGTTCCGGAGCGGCGATTGGCTTGGTATGCAACGACGAGGTCGTGCACGGCCTGGCTGCCCTTGGAGCCGTCAGCGATAAGCTGAATCTTGGCCTTTTCGGCGTCTTGAATTGTGAATGCTGACATGGATCAGGTTCTTTCTAAAACTTGGGTTTACTTGGCTGCAGTTCTTTTGAGAGCCGGACGAACAGTGACGTAAGCACCGTTGTGGCCGGGAACCGAACCGGAGATGAGGAGGACTCCGTCTTCCTGACGGACTTGAACGATTTTGAGATTCTGCGTGGTACGACGGACTGTGCCATCGTGTCCGGGCATCTTCTGGTTTTTCCAAACTCGAGCAGGAGTCGAGCCAGCACCGATCGCGCCAGTTCTGCGGTGCATCATGTGTCCGTGACCGTCAGGTTGACCGTTGTGGCCATGACGCTTCACGTTACCTTGAAAACCTTTTCCTTTTGTGGTTCCGATCACATCAACCCACTGACCGTCTTCGAAAAGAGCAGCGCCCGGATGCCCCTCTTCCTTATTTGGAAGATCGGCATCGCTGTCGAAGCGAAACTCTTTAATGAGTTTTTTGGCACCGGTCGCGCCTTGCTTTGCCTGGTGAGTGCGCTCAGGAAGATTGACACGGCGCTCTTTCTGGTCGTCATATGCGACCTGAATAGCAGAGTAGCCATCAGTCTCCGTGGTTTTCACCTGAAGCAATTCATTTCCGTTCACGTCGACGACAGTGACGGGGATCATGCAGCCTGCCTCTGCGTCAAAAACGCGAGTCAT
>JAQWSX010000212.1 GCA_029242935.1 Akkermansiaceae bacterium | reverse complement strand
CTTCTTCTTGTTGGGTCTCCTTGAGGTCGGTCTTTTCGTACGGGTCGGCGACGATGTTGTAGAGTTCCTGTTGCGAGCCGTCCGAGTTGCTGACGAATTTCCATTCGTTATGGACGACGGCGAAAGAGACCCAATGGGTTTTGCTTCTCTTATTTGAGCCGGACTTCCAGAAGAGGGGCTTGGACCGAAGACCACCATCCTTCGCCCCCTGTATGACCTCGGTTTGATCCACTCCGTCGGGTTGATACCCCTCGGGAAAATCGACTCCCGCAATGGAACAGAAGGTCGGCAGGAGATCGACCGCTGAGATCATCGAACGGTTATCCACTTTCCCGGCCGCGATCTTTCCGGGCCAACGCACGATGAAGGGGACATTGATCCCGCCTTCGAAAAGGGAAGCCTTGTAGCCTTTCCGACCCGCCGTAATTCCCTTGGCGGCATTGATCCCCCACCCTGCTCCGGTGGCGGTATCGTAGTTGAGTTTAAGCTCACCAGCCTTCGACGCACGAGCCGGACCGTTGTCGGAGCTGAAGATCACGAGAGTGTTGTCCGTAATTTTCAAACGATCCAGCGTGTCGAGAACTTCGCCAATGCGATCATCGGCATGCGAAAGAACCGAGGCATAAATGGCGTCAGGCTGACTCTTCATCTCACGAAAGCGCCATTCGTATTTTGGCACGGTATGGAAAGGCGTATGCGGCTCGTGAACCCAAAGGTTGATGAAGAAGGGCTTTTTAGCTGCAACGGATTTTTCGATAAATGCCGTAGTATGCATGGCATCCTCATGAACGGGTATTTGTTCGCCAGAGCAATTAAAGGCACCATATTCATCGTAGCCGTATTTCGCCGGAGTAGGCGAATCGGGAATCATATTATTAGCAAGGTGCCACTTCCCGTAATGCGCGGTGGCGTAGCCGGCCTTCTGAAGCATCCTCGGGAGGGTCGGAGCTTTGGTGTCGAGCCAGTCCGGCATGCCTCGTTTGGCATTGCTGGGGACCCAGGCAAAGTGCCCGTCGATGTTATAACGTGCCGGAAAATGTCCAGTCATCACAGCCGTCCGGCTTGGTGAACACACCCCACTCGCCACCGTAAAACGATGAAAATCAGTGCCCTCCTTGGCGAGCCGGTCGATATTAGGTGTCTTTACGTAAGGATGCCCGTGGCAGCTCAAGTCTCCCCAGCCCCAATCGTCCGCAAAGATAAAGAGAATATTAGGACGATCAGAGCTTGCACCCTGGCTCTTATTCGCAGGGACTGCGATCAATGGGTCCAAGGTTTGCACGAAGAGGAGAAGAACGAGAAGGCGTTTCATAGGGTGATTTAGTAAGCTTCGCTGTTAATGCTTAATGAGGGGGCCAGCAAAGGGTTTCTTCGGGAGGATCAAGTGGATTGAGAGTCGCACTCACCGCACGTTTGTCAGGGGAGACAATGTTGATTTCTTGATTTTGCCAAGATTAAGTTCACTTGAGATTTGAATGATGATGGGGCCCAAGAGAGAACCCAACTTTGAAAAGCACCCAACTCATCCAATTCTTTGTCGACCTGCCAGTTGACCGTTTCACACCTAAATGCTATTTCCTCTACCATTCATAGCTGGTTTGAAGTCTTGATAAACGACCAGTCCTGAAGTGTTAATTCCGCCACGGGAGCCCCTTATCCTCCTCAAGTTTTTTTAGCACTTCTACGGTCAGCTACAGGAGGTTACTGCCAGTCACTTATACTCTTTTGGATGAATCAGGAACACCCTTCAGAATGCCCGGTCTTAGGGGGGCAATCAATTACCCCTGCCCCTCTAGAATATCACGATATTCGTTGGGATCTCTCAGAACATGCGGATCGCCTTTGTCCGGGCCCAAGCGAGCATGCCGAAAGTCTTGAGCAATGCGCCAAATTAGCTTGGCGAAACTCCGTGCGCTGTATTGGAAGAAGACTTTGGAAAGGGTTGGATGTGATCGACGCACGAAGCCTTAAGGAACCTGACGATATTTTTGAGGCACTTCTCACTCACCTTCGCAAAGCCACCAACGGTGGAAAGATCGTCCCCGTCATGACGGTGTTTCGAGAATGGCTTTCAGATGCACCCGAAATCCGAATTTGGAACCATCAATTGATTCGCTATGCGGGTTACGAAACTGCGAATGGGAAAAGGCTAGGTGACCCGATGAATGTCGAGCTCACTAGACTCGCATTACAACTCGGATGGCAACCACCGTCCAAACCAGGTCATTTCGACCTATTGCCTATCATCATCCAGTCGGGAAAAAAAATACAATACTACGAACTCCCTAGGCATGAAGTTCACGAAGTCAAAATCCGGCACCCCAAATACCCCTGCATTGAGCAAATGGACTTGAAGTGGCACGCAGTTCCGGTTGTTTCGGATATGATTTTTGCGACGGGCTCTGCTCTTCACTCTTGTGCTCCTTTCAGCGGGTATTATCTCGGAACAGAAATTGGGGCACGTAATTTCGCAGATCCAAACCGCTATAATTTATTACCCGAACTTGCGAGAAAGCTCGGTCTTGACACCAACAATCGTCGCAATCTCTGGAAAGATCATGCACTTGTAATTCTCAATGAAGCTGTCTTGTGGTCTTTTGACACTGAGGGTGTCGGGATCGCGGACCATCATGGCGCATCTGACGATTTTCTGCATTTCTGTGAACAAGAAACAAAAGCAGGGCGGGATGTCAGAGCTGAGTGGAGTTGGATCGTTCCTCCAATTTCAGGTTCTGCAACATCTGTGTTTCACCGACGTTATAAGGAGTCCGCTATTTACCCGAATTTTCTTCTTCAAGTAGCGGCATGGGAAACAAAGCGAGGGCAGGAGCTTCTTGCCTCACGAGGGATTTGAGAAATCCCGATCCACCCAGATAAGAGTGCCCTTCCGGAAAAGTTACAGGGACCGTAAAAAATCACGGGATTGTATTAAAACCAGCTCTTCATGAACGATCAGAATGAAAGCCAATCAGGCGCTTCAACGATCGGCCAATATCGTCAGCAACAAGGAGAGCGCAGGGAATTAAAAATAAGGTGATCCCAGTGGCGAAGAGAATGCCGTAGCCCAATGAAACTGCCATTGGAATAAGAAACTGGGCCTGGAGAGATTGATCCATCAGCAAGGGGACAAGACCTGCGAAGGTCGTGAGAGATGTCAGGATAATGGGACGGAACCGTCGCGCCCCGGCGGCAAGTGCCGCTTCAATAAGAGGCATTCCAGCACGCCGTCTCCTATTCACAAAATCAACCATGACAAGCGAGTCATTTACCACAACGCCGGCGAGCGCAAGCATTCCAAACACCGAAAGGAAGTTGGGGGTGATATCCATAATCAAATGTCCCAGCAAAGCACCAATCACTCCGAAGGGCACTGCCAACAAAACATAGATCGGTTGCACGACAGAGCGGAATGGAATCGCCAATAATGCATAAAGCGTAAAAAGCAGGAACGCGGCGTTAAGCCAGGTTTTCTTCACTGATTCCTCGTGCTCGGCAACATATCCGGTCCAGAGAAAAGAAAGCCCCTTCACTTTGTCGGTTAATTTACGAATCTCAGGATCAAGCTCTTCGGCGATACCAACGATATCAACACTGTCGTCTTGTGGCATGCCACCAATTCGAATCACTTCGGCACCATCATTTCGCTCAACAAAGGTCGGAGCCTTAGTGAATCTATAATTCGCCACCGTATTCAGCGAAACTTCTCCGCCTCTTGGAGAACGTATCTTCAGCCTCGATAAAGTGTGGAGCGATTTCCGATCGTCTTTAGGCAAACGAAGCATGATACGAATCTCCTCGCTATCGCGGATGATTCTCTGGGCCTCTTCTCCATAGAAGGCCTGTCTGACTTGCTGCGCAAGTAGTCCTTGGGTGATCCCGAGTTCTGCGGCACGAGGCTTGAGGGTAAACTCAATCTCGTCTTGGCCTCGATTAATCTGCGCCCAAGCACCACCAATTCCCTCGTATCCCCGCATCAGTTTTTTAATTTCCTCCGCGATCTGGTTCTTCGCTTCGGAATTAGGCCCCCGAAGTTCAAGCGCCATCGGTTCACCACTGCCGGCATTCTCTTTCTGCTGCTCACGGCGCTCTTTCCCGGTAATCTCGGCATGGATGTAGAACGAATCTGCTTCTTCGATTTCGCCAACCAACTCGGTCCAACGTTTTGCGATTTGTGCATTGGTTGGTCCAGCTTCGGAACGTTCACTTGGCGGCATGACCTCGACAACAACCTTGCCGCGCGATGAGTCAGAGCGACTTTCAAAGTCAGAAGATCCAGTGATCCGAGCGACATTTCGAATCAAGGTCTCCCCAGTCTTTGGATCAGTGTATTCCTTCTTCAGGATCTCGGTGGCGGCTGTGATACGCTCAACATAGGCGTGTGTGCGCTCAATCGGCAAATCATTGGGTAAATTTAGATCAGCAGAAATACGCAAGTTTTCCACCGCCGGAAAAGAAGCGAATCCCATTCGACCACCAGCCCAGTATCCGGCCATCGCCATTGCAAGTGCGATAAAGAGAGCCAAAACCGAAAAGCGGTAACGCACCGCGACTTTCAAAATCGGGATATAAACACGATCACCGAACCGCTCCATCCCATCAGCGGCTCCCTTTTGAAAGCGCCCAAAGACCCCAATGTTTTTTTCCCGTGGACGCACATGCTTCAGATGTGACGGCAAGATGAGCTTAGATTCGACCAACGAGAACAGGAGCACGGGAATAACGACCGGCGGGATCTGTTTTACAAAATCTCCCCACCCTCCGCTAACGTGCGACAAGGGCACGAAGGCCGCTATCGTGGTCAAGATTCCAAAGGTCACCGGGACCGCGACCTCTTTCGTCCCAAGGACAGAAGCTTCAAGCGGATCCATTCCAGTCCGCAACTTCGCGAAAACGTTTTCTCCGGTCACAATTGCGTCATCGACCACCACTCCAAGTACGATAATAAACCCAAAAAGACTCATCACATTCGCGGTGATGGGATAGATCTCAAAAAATGGCAGGTCCATCGACATTACCAGGACGCCGCCAGCAAAGCTGATGGGAATGCCTAGGACAACCCACAGCGCAACCTGCGGGCGCAGGAACAGGCCGAGAATCAAAAAGACCAAAACGCACCCCTGAAGCAAAGAACTGATCAGCGTGCCGAGACGGCCCCGGATCGATAGCGAGCTATCATTCCAAGCATAAAGATGTGCTCCCTCGGGAGCGCGCGTTGAAACGTATTCCTTGATACGATCCGAGATCTCAATCGCATCCTCACCGCGTGCTCGGCGAACTTGGATAAACATTGCAGGCCGCCCGTTAAATTCGACGATTTTTTGATCTTCCTCAAAGCCATCATTCACCTTAGCAACCTCTCCGAGCATGACATCGGCACCGTTGGCGGCGCGGATCAAGATCTTCTTAAAATCGGCGGCCTGGTAGGCCTGGCCACGTGTCTTGACAACGAGTCGGCCGCTATCGCTGCGGATCGTTCCCGCTGTCAGATTGATCGATGAGCTGCGGATGGCATCAGCAAGCTCACGAAAGGTGAGCTTGTAGGCACGCAACTTAGCGAGATCTGCCTCAATTGAGATTTCAGTTTTGCGGACGCCCTGGATATCAGCACGACTTACCCCCTCCAATTCAAGAATCTCCCGCTGCACTTTTTTAGTGACTTGGAGCAAACCCGCCTCATCAAATTCACCAGTCACCGCCACACTCAGCACCGGTAGCCGACCACTGGAATCAGGAATAATAATCTTCGCCCGCTCAGTCTCACCGGGAAAGGTCGAGATGGTATCGATGCGGCTCTTGATCTCATCAAGCAGCTTGTCAAGGTCGACTCCTTCCTTGGCCTTGAAGTAAAACTTCGCCATCCCCGGCATCCCGTCGGAATTGACTTCGCGAATACCACTAATCCCCTCCAGCGCACGTTCAACAGGGATCAACACGTTTTCCTCGATGTCCTTCGGCGTTCCACCACGATAGGGCATCTCCATGTAAACGATCTCCCATGCGCTTGATTCAGGGACGACCTCCAGTGGCACCTTATTCCATGCCGCATTGAAGCCCGCCGCGAGGATCGCGAACATTAACAGGTTGGCTGCGATGCCATTATTGGCGAACCAGCGAATCATTAGTCCGTCTTGTCATCGTTGCCAGTGATGGCAACAGGGGGTTCGCCTTCCGGAGAAAGATCCGGCAAAATTTCAACTGGAGTCCCCTCCGGGGTGTAAACGAGATAGGCAGTCGCAAGCAAGGTGCCATCCACGAGGGACTCATCCCTGACGATCAGATGGGTCTCGTTTTCCCAGAGCGGAGTCACTATGCGTTTACTGATAATGTGGGAATCGCGATCAACGACCGTGATACGTGAAAGTTGACGAACCGCTTTGCGCGGGATCACAACGACTTTCTCGAAGGGCCGCCCGGGAACTTTTGCAGAAACCGGCTGTCCAATCCGAAGCGGTGCCTTCCCTGATTTCCGACCGAATGGATCATCAATGCGAGCGATCGCAAAGAGATCGAGCGATTGTTCATTCAATGCCCCTTCGGTTCGCACAATCCACGCTTCCCGCTCGATTTTATTGCTCTCGTCCAGGGCGTCGCGAAGGAGAATCTTGACCGGTGAATCACTTGCTTCCTCTGGTAATTCAAGAAAGCGCATATGCCTAGCCTCAATGGGCAGGCGCACCTCGGCGTAGTCTACCGCAAAGATGGAAGCGAGGCTCGTCCCACTGCCGATCGTCTGGCTGACTCCTACCATGCGCTGTCGCATTCGACCATCAAACGGAGCACGAATCTGGCAACGTTTAAGACCACGCTCGGCCTGTTCCAGCTGCGCAGCAGCAGCTTCGACACGAGCTTCCGCCTCGCGCAATTGAGGAACGCGCAGCACGAGATCGCTGGGCTCCTCTTCGTAACCAAGATCCTCCCAGTCTAAGCGAGCCTGCTTGGCTCGTGTCTGCTCCTGTGCGAGTATCGCAAGCGCTTGGGCCTGCTGCGATTTTGCACTTGCAACCGCTGTTTTGAAATCCGCCTTGTCGAGCTCCACGAGAACCGTTCCTTCCTCAAAGTAAGCACCATCCTCAAACTGAGGGTGAGTTGCCACTATTCGTCCACTCACTTGCGAAGTGAGAGTGATTTGGTTGTGTGCCCGGATCACTCCACTGGTTTCGATCTGCGGTTCAAAATCAACAACATTCAATTCAATCACTCTCGTCTTTGGAAGTTGGGGTAAACTCCGCTGCTGCTTTTCCCGAACTTCAGGTTGCATCCAGTGATCGAATGCAAACCACCCAGTTCCCAGAAAAATCAACGGTAAAATCAGACGCCAGACCCTTGCGAAACCACCAGCTTTAGTTGCCGAAGGCAAGGTCCCACTTGGACTGGTTTGAGATTCAGTTGATTCTGCCATTTGCTACGGTCTTTTGTTTAGAGAAGATATCCAGCATTCCTCGACCTTCGATAAAAAACATCACTTCGATTTCCGGAAGGATATTAAGTGTTTTTCCGTGCGGATATAGATTGAATTCCGGTCGATCGCTGGGGTGGTTTCGGATTCCTCGCCAAGATCATACGAATGAATCTCCTTAAATTGCCTACCGGTCGCAACAACCGAGATCACCCCATGACTGGCAACAAGATAAAGGTGCCCGTTGGCATAGACCGGAGAAGCGGTGCACTGACCTCCAAGGCTCGAAATTCTGTTGCGGTAAATGATCTCGCCATTCTGGGCGTCAGTCGCC
>JAQWSX010000143.1 GCA_029242935.1 Akkermansiaceae bacterium | reverse complement strand
TGCAAAGGGAGTCCATTGCAATGAGATCAGTGAAACGACCGTGAAGATGGTGAAGAGTCCGATCATGATAATGGACCATTTCTCGATGGGGCCATAGATCCCTCTTGAAACGACGAGGATTGTTAAAGAAGCGGCCACGATGGTCCAAATCACGTTGCTATAATCACCAAGATTATAGAGTGCTGAAAGAGCGAGCGCCACACCACCGATGATTCCTCCGACCTGGAGGTTTTTTAGGCTATGGGTGACAAACCAACTCCATACTGCCCAACTGGCTCTTCCGAACCTAGGTCCGGGAAGTTCGTCGAGGGCCTGCATAGAGGTTTTTCCAGAGTAGATGGTAAAGCGTCCAAATTCGATTTGAATGGCGACTTTGACAAGGCAGGAAAAGAGGATGAGCCAGAGGCAGATGAATCCAACTTGCGCCCCAAAGATGGTAGTTGCGATTAGCTCTCCCGATCCAACGATGGAAGCAGAAAGGACAAATCCGGGGCCAAGCCTTTTCGCAGTGTTTAGCCATCCGGTCGGAGGTGTTACAATTTTCTCCGGTGTTCTCTCATAGGGATTTGGCATGGGAGAGACTATGGACAGGATGAGAGATCTCGAAAACCTTCAATTAACCAGAATGGAATTTTGGACAGAGATTTATCCCAAAGAATGATGGTCGCGAGGTGACTTGATCGCTTGGGACAATGCAAGAGGCATGACCTTTTTACGGCTTAGAGAAAAAATCGATCATCCATGGGGTTTTTTCCCCGCGAATGAGTTGCTTCTCCGTTAGATGCAAGATGAACCAGGGCGTGGAAAACCTCTTCTGGATCGCAGCTGATTGCGGTGGCGACATCTTCTGCGCTTTTTCGGTCGGCAGTCAGGTGTCCACGAACTTCATTGAGCATGTCGAGGAACTCGGTTGCCGCTGCCTTACCAGCTTCGACACCGGGTTGGTGGTAGGCGTTGATATTTACGAGAGAGGCATAAAAGGTTACGGTCCGCTCAAATAGGGCGATGAGGTGCCCAAGAGTTCGCGGTGTGACTTCCTTGATTGAAATTAGCACTGAGTGGCGCCCGTTTTCGTATAGAGCACGGCGGGTGCCCCTCAGGAATCCCTGAAGGTAGTCAGCCGAGGTGTTTTCGCCTTGGATCGTGATAGAATTGCCGGAGCGTCCCTTACGCACCTCAATAAAGGTGGCAAAAAAGTTGTGAAGGCCGTCCCGCAGCTGCTGTACATAGGCATGTTGATCAGTCGATCCCTTGTTACCGTAAACCGCAATTCCTTGGTTTACGGAGTTCCCTTCAAGATCTTCTGCTTTACCAAGAGATTCCATAATCAATTGCTGGAGATACTTGGAAAAAAGGACCAGTGAATCCTTATAGGGAAGCACGACCATATCGCGTTCGCCCTTTCCTTTTCCTTCGTGATGCCAGGCTAAGGCTAATCGCATCGCGGCGTTACTTTTCACGTCGGTCAAACGGGTTAATTTGTCCATCTCCTTTGCTCCGGCGAGCATTTCCTCGAAGTCAATATCTTGAATTGCCATTGGGACTAAGCCCACCGTCGAAAGAACTGAAGTCCGGCCGCCGATCCAGTCTTCCATGGGAAAGGTGGTGATGAATCCTTCCTCGCGTGCGAATTGATGCAATTTCGATCCCTCGCCGGTCACTGCAATAGCGTGTTTTGCGAAATCAAGCCCGGCCTCTTCGTAAGCGTGCTTCGCTTCAAGCATTCCGTTGCGGGTTTCGGGCGTGCCGCCGGATTTCGAAATCACAATGGCCAGTGTCTTGTTCAAGTCGCGGCCAATTTCCTTGAGGTCGCGGTCCATTCCATCGGGATCAGTGTTGTCAAAAAAGAAGGGTCGGATTTCGTCAAGCTGACCGAGGGCATCGTTGATGAGCTGCGGGCCGAGGGCCGATCCTCCAATTCCGATAATTAGGATGTTCTTGAAGACTCCGCCGGAAGGAGGTGCGATTTCCCCGGTCGGAATCATCGAGGCAAATCCCTTGATGGCCTTGATTGGCTCGGTGATTTGGCTGCGAATTTCATCGTTCGGGGCGAGTCCAGGATCTCTGAGCCAATAGTGGCCCACCATACGACCTTCATCTGCGTTCGCAATTCCACCTGCCTCAAGAGCTTTGAGATCAGTGAACGCTTTCTCAATTTGGGGCTGCATTTTACTTTCGAAACTCTCCGGGATATCCATGCGGGAAAGGTCGAGATTGAACCCTAGATCTGGGTAGCGCAGAAGGGTATCGGCGTATTTTTTGAAAGTCATGAATTAGTAGCAAAGAAGTGATTGAATACCTGAATGGCCGAGAACGTCACGGCCATTCAGGGCGGCCAGTTCGATCAGAAATGATATTCCGACGATTTCGGCATCAAGGGCTTTGAGAAGTTTAATTGCGGCCGCGGCGGTGCCGCCGGTTGCGAGGAGGTCATCAATCAAAAGGATTTTTTCGCCTGGTTTGACGGCGTCGGCATGAATTTCCACGATATCTTCCCCATATTCCAAACTGTATGCCATTTGATGGGTCGTCCACGGAAGTTTACCTTTTTTGCGAACGGGAACAAATCCGGCTCCGAGAATATGAGCGACTCCAGCCGCAAAAATAAATCCCCGGGCGTCAATCCCGACCACTTTGTCGATTTTGGTATCTCCGGCGGTTTCCGCCAACAGTTCAAGCGAAGCCCTGAAGAGCTCCGGATCCCCCAGAATCGGAGTGATGTCTTTGAAGAGGATCCCAGGGTTTGGAAAGTCGGGAACATCACGAATGGCGGCATCAAGATCAGCTGCGGTTGGCATGGAGGGAGTCTAGGCACAAACCGTATTAGGGAAACCATAATCAATCAAAAGAGGATAGCCTCATGTGGTTTTCGGCGCCTCAAAGTAGGGTCTTTTGGCTTCCTGTCATAGCTGCCGTTAAAAGTCCATGAGTCGTTTCTGGGTCTGCTGTGAGGTGGTTTTATCGTTATGGGGGCTAGCTATCAAAACCGGTTATTCCGATGCCAAATTAGACTTTTGTCCGGTTAACCCATGGTCTGAGAACTGGGCGCGGGAAGTTTTGAGAAAATTCTGCGAGATAAATGGCCCAGAAAACGTATACTGGGGGCATGAATCGGACTGGATTGGATCGTCGTAAGTTTCTTCGGGGACTTGGTGCAGCAGTAGGGCTGCCTGCTTTGGAGTCGGTGACTCCTCTCATGGCGGCTACAACAGGGGGAATTGCTTCGACTGCGAATGGCAGTCCACTCCGTATGGCCTACCTTTACATTCCGAATGGGGTGAACCTTGAGCATTGGAAGCCAAAGGGAAAAGGGAGTAACTATCAGCTTGGTAAGAGCATGAAGGCCCTTGAGGGGCTGAAAGGCGATATGCAGATCTACTCCGGCTTATCTCACCAAAATGCCACTCCAGGGAAGGATGGTGCGGGGGATCACGCTCGGAGTAGTGCTACTTTTCTTACGGGCCAGCGGGCCAAGAAGACATCAGGGTCTGACATCAGGGTTGGCACTTCAGTCGATCAAATCGCGGCACAACTTGTCCGTGACAAGACCCGTTTGTCTTCGCTCGAGCTGACCTGTGATGGGGTTCGGAAGTCCGGGCGCTGTGATTCGGGGTATTCCTGCGCATACCAGTTTAACCTTTCGTGGAGATCGGAAAACCAGCCCAACACACCGGAGGCCAATCCTCGCCTCGTTTTTGAACGCCTCTTTGGAGCAGGTTCGGCGGAAGAGCGGGCAAGGGGGCTCGCCCAGCGTCGTGCGACCCAGAAGTCTATTTTAGATTTCATTTCGGATGATGCTAAAGCAATGCACAAGCATCTTGGGCGGAATGATCAGCACAAACTTGAGGAATACCTCACAGGAGTGCGAGAAATTGAGCGCCAGATCCAAAAGAGTGAATCATTGGGTAGATCACTCGACCCAGGCGTGAGCGCGCCCGAAGGTCAGCCGAAAAATTACAAAGATCACATGCGCCTTCTTATGGACATGATGGTTCTTGCTTTCCAGACTGACAGCACGCGGATTTCGACCTTCCTCTTAGCCCACGATGGCAGCAACCGCTCCTTCAAGGAGATCGGAGTGTCTGAAGGCCACCACAATATTTCCCACCATAAGCGTCGTCAGGAGAACCTGGATAAGATCCAAAAGATCGACGAATACTACATTGAGCAATTGGCCTACTTTATGCAAAAAATGAAGTCGACCGAGGATGTCGATGGGAAGTCACTGCTCCATAATTCCATGATTGTTTACGGGAGTGGAATTGCCGATGGCGACCGCCATAGCCATAGCGACCTCCCGGTCATCTTGGCTGGAAACGGAGGAGGCGCTTTTGAAACCGGCCGCCACGTTGATCTCGGTGAGGAAGTCCCTCTGTCTAACCTTTACGTTCGGATGCTGAACGAATTCGGTTCCAACGCCAAGCGCTTCGGAGATTCAACTGGCGCGCTAAAGAAAATCTAGAGGTCGGGGAATACCCCTAAAAACCTACTTTGGACTTTTTCGAAGCAGCTTCCTAGCAGTCTGGATCTCCCGAATTAGTTAGGAACCACAAAAATCTTGTTAGTGGTTGGATCGGTTGCAAGCTGACCAGGTTTTAATCCTGTGGTACGAATCTTGTTATATGGCTTGTGCGGGCTGATAACAACACCCGGAGTTCCGGTTGGCTGAGCGGTAGGATAATTCCTAGTTACTGGAGCAGGAGCCGTTGTGGGGGCAGGAGCCGTTACTGGAGCAGGAGCCGTTACTGGAGCAGGAGCCGTTACTGGAGCAGGAGCCGTTGTGGGGGCTGGAGCCGTTGTGGGAGCAGGAGCCGTTACTGGAGCAGGAGCCGTTGGGGGGGCAGGAGCCGTTGTGGGGGGGGCAACAGTGTAACTTCCGTTGG
>JAQWSX010000003.1 GCA_029242935.1 Akkermansiaceae bacterium | reverse complement strand
TTTCGATAGACGCATAAATTTGTCCGCCATCTAGGGGGAATACGGGAAGAAGATTTATAAGGCTCCACCAGAAATTGACCCATAAAAGGTCCTTTAACATATATAAAACGGGATCGTTCATTTCGGCGAGCACTGTGTAAGTCTCACGACTTGGGAAAAGGAGAATCATGGTAAGGTCGGTCCCGACAGCGAATCCATAGATGGCGCAGCAGGTCAAGACGATCAGTCCAAAGAATCCGAGGCCCGCCAGTGGCCCAGCCCAAGTGACCCAGAAGCTTTGTTTTTGGGTAAGCTGGGTATTTGGATAAGCCAATCCACCCATGCCCCACAGCTTGATGGAAGGGGTGACTCCCGTCATCTTCCTGCTCGTAAGAGCATGTCCAAGCTCATGAACCAGGATAGAAACGAACAGAACGATAATCCAGAGGAGAACCATCAGTAACTCTTGGCGAGACTTGATCCCAATCCCACCTCCTAGAAAAAATCCCATGAGCCAAAACCATGGTTCTACCCGAACTGGAATCTTGAAAAGCTTGAAGTCGAGCACTGGCGAACTCTATGACGTTTGGAGAAGGCGGCAACCAAAAGAAGATTGAACCTTCGGATAAGGTAAGGATTGCCCGCTTTCGCGGGATCTGCTACGGCCCCTCCTGAAATGACGACGGAGACGCTGAAGGAGGTGCGCGTTTTTGCCCCTGCGACGGTGGCAAACGTGGCATGTGGTTACGATGTTCTTGGTTTTGCGATTGATGCTCCGGGAGATGAAGTCGTGGCGCGCCACACGGATGAACCTGGATTGCGCATTGCCAAAATTACCGGAGACGGTGGGAAACTTCCTTTGGAGGCTGAAAAAAACACGGCTGGAGTCGCTGCTTATGATTTGTTGAAGCATCTCGGTATGCTCGACTTGGGAATTGAGTTGGAGATCCATAAAAAGATGCCCTTCGGGAGCGGGTTGGGATCGAGTGCTGCGAGTGCGGTTGCGGGGGCATATGCGGTTAATAAGTTGATTGGGGAACCACTGACGAAGAAACAGCTTCTCCCATTTGCAATGGCTGGAGAAGCGAGTGCGGACGGTGCTTGGCACGCAGACAACGTGGGGCCCTGTCTTTTGGGTGGGATTGTATTTATCCGTGACAACCAGGAGCTGGATATCGCACAGCTCCCGGTTCCTAAGGATCTTTGGGCGGCGGTGGTTCATCCAGATATCGAGATCCTAACGAAAGTTGCGCGTGGAATTCTTCCGGCCGAAGTGCCGCTGGCAAATGTCACCCAGCAAATCGGGAATCTAGGAGGCCTGATTTGCGGATTAATTCAGGAAGATTATGGAATGATCAGCCGCTCAGTGCATGATGTGATCGCTGAGCCTAGACGGCAGAAACTCATTCCAGAATTTTATCAGGCCAAACGTTCGGCAATGGCTGCAGGAGCCCTTGGCTTTAGCATCTCCGGAGCTGGTCCTAGTGTCTTTGGTCTTTGTGAGGGCGAGGAGTCTGCCAAGAGGGTGGGCGAGGCAATTAAGGAGGTTTTCTCGAAAATTGACCTTGGGAATCAGCTTTATGTCTCGAGAGTGAATCAGACTGGCGTCACGGTGATTGGGTAGATTGCACAATGCCCCAAAAGTTTTATAGCACCAAGAGTCCTGGCCAATTTGTTGACCTGAAGGAGGCGGTGCTGCGTTCTCTTCCTCCCGACAACGGGCTTTATATGCCGGAATATATTGAGCCTTTATCGGCTGTGTTTTGGGGCAAATGGAGAGGTCTTTCGTTACCTGAGATCGGCTTTGAAGTGGCCAAGGCAATTTTTCGGGACAGCATTCCAGAAGACCAACTTGAGAAGATCGTCCATCAATCGATCAACTTTCCCGCTCCCCTTGTGACGGTGAAGCAACAGGAGCATATCCTTGAGCTTTTTCATGGTCCGAGCCTCGCTTTTAAAGATTTCGGAGCTCGCTTCATGGCCCGCTTAATGGGGTGGTTGACCCGTGAGGATGAAGGATTGTTGACTGTGCTGGTTGCAACCAGTGGTGATACCGGAGGTGCCGTGGCGAGTGCTTTTCATAAGGTGCCCGGAACGCGGGTTGTTATTCTTTATCCAAAAGGAAAGGTAAGTGAGCTTCAGGAAAAGCAGCTGACCGCTCTCGGAGGAAATATTACTTCTTTAGAGGTCGATGGGACTTTTGATGATTGTCAAAGGCTCGTAAAGTCGGTCTTTCTCCAACGAGAGATGGCGGAGAGGTTGAACCTCACTTCGGCGAACTCGATCAATATTTCGCGATTAGTTCCGCAGAGTTTTTATTACTTTGAAGCTGCCAAAAGGCTGCCCCAAGATGTGAAACCAAGCTTTGTCATTCCGAGTGGTAATTTTGGAAATCTCACGGCGGGGTTGCTTGCGGAAAAACTCGGTTTGGAGGTCGAACGTTTTGTGGCGGCTACGAACCGAAATGATGTCGTTCCTGCGTATTTGCGCGAAGGTGAGTATCGTCCGAGGCCGAGTGTGGCGACAATTTCCAACGCGATGGATGTGGGTGCTCCGAGCAATTTCGCGAGGATGGAAAATATTTTTGGTGACGAATGGGAGTCAATGAAGGCGCGAGTCGCTGGCTTTTCCTATGACGACCAAATGACGCGGGAAACGATTCGGCGAATTAGAGCAGAGACGGGTTACACTCTCGATCCACACGGGGCTGTCGGTTGGTTGGCTGCGGAAGAGTGGCGAAAATCAAATTCGGAAGCGCATACAGTGGTTTTGGAAACAGCCCATCCCGCAAAATTTCTTGATGTTATGGAGGAAGAACTGGGTGAAGGGGCGGTGGCGATTCCCAAGCGTCTGAGGTGCCTCGTTGATTTGGAAAAAGTTGCAATACCGATGGCGCCGGACGAAGAAGTGTTCGCAGAATGGTTGCAGTCTCTTGGCCAATAACACCACCTCAAGATATCAACAAGGGGAGCTACTACCGAAGCATGTTGCTGAGGTGAAAATCTCATTGAGATTTTCTCTTTGCTGCTGCTGGAATTCTGTTTTGCTAAGGGTTTTCTGATAAGGACGAATCAAAAACGCCGCGCGGATTTCTCCGGCGGCGTTTGAGATTGATGGAACAGAGATCGAGTTATCCTTCGTAGGATCCTTCTACGCGGGAGGCAACGTCTCGGTAGCCATAATCGATTTCGTAGATCTGCTTGAAGCAATTAAGAGCCTCCTCCTTTTTCTCAGCCTTGGTGTAAATAACACCTAATTCGTAAAGAATTTCTTTCTTGGTGTTGTCCATTTGGGTGAGCTCGTCATTGGCATCCTTAAGCTGTTTGATTGCAAGGTCATTCATGCCCTTCGCGTCAAATGTCCGGCCAAGCAAAAGGAGCACCTTGGTGCGAATGTGTGGGTTCCGGGTGGCTTGTTGAAGGTGCGGAATGGCATCGCTGTATTCGCCGGAATCATAAAGAGCCTGACCAAGGTCCAAGCGCATTTTTGGATCGGTTGGGTTTTGTTTCACTCGCTCCTGGCATTCCTCAAGGCGCTCACCGACGCGCGATTGCTGAATGTCTTTCAGTTGGGTCTGCAGTTCTTGGTTGTCCGGATCAGCAGCGGCAGCGGTCTCAACATCTTTGATGTATTGGTCGGCGGCCTTGTCCTTGATTTCGTTGGCTTTGGCGCGCAGGGCAACATCTCCGTTGGAAAGTTCGTAGGCCCAGCTGTAAAATGAGTGGCAGGTGTTCCAGTCCTCGAGTTGCTCATAAGTTTGGGCGAGCTGCTTCACGACAGCGAGATTATTGGGATCTGCTTCGTATTCCGCGGCTAGTTCGGCGGCACGCTCTTTCAGTTGCTCTTTAGTGAGAGCGGTTCGGGAAGCCTTCTCCAATTCCGCGGCTTCGTCGGTTTTCACCATGTCTTGGAAACTCGAGTTTTCAGACATACGGTTTTGCTGCATTGAGGCTTTTGCCGAGCAGTCTTTCTCGCCGCGTACTGCTTCGCCATCGCCGGGATCCTGCTTTACGATTTCACGATAGACTCTCGAGGCATCGAGGTGCATCTCACGAGCGACGTAAAATAGAGCTAATTTGTGAGCAACCTTGGTATTTTCAGGGCTACCTGTTTTGGCAGTTTCGAGAGCGAAAGCTGCGGTATCGAGAAGGTTCATACGAAGAGCGATCTCGTGAAATGCTTCGTTGACGCTGCAATTGAATGGGTCCTTCTCAAGTTCCTTTTCGAT
The DNA here is from genome assembly GCA_029242935.1 of Akkermansiaceae bacterium. Lineage (GTDB taxonomy): Bacteria > Verrucomicrobiota > Verrucomicrobiia > Verrucomicrobiales > Akkermansiaceae > SW10. The sequence continues at coordinate 37,340 of JAQWSX010000003.1, read as the reverse complement.
TGCGATCAGCGCACCTATAGGATCCTTTTTCGCCTGACGGATAAAAGAACTGCCACCGCCACCGCTGCTCCCAAAAAGGCCTTTTTTGGCCGCGCCTGGAGCTGCGCCGGACTCGATGATCTCGGCTTGGCGAACCAGTTTACGGGCATTCAAAAATCCGGGCTCTTCTTTGAGGATGGCCTGAAGGAATTTGATGGCGTATCCGTGGTTGTTTTTTTCAACACTGGCTTTTGCATTCTTCCAGTGGTCCTTGAGGGCAGCTGGTAATTCGGTCTCAGTGATCTCTCGAATTTCTTTCGTTTCTAACATGATCTTGGTGTGTGAGTTGGTTGGAATTGAGTGGTTTTCAGTAATCAAGCGGCAAACGGATGACTTGGCAAGCACCCAAGACCGCTAGTCTAGATTCTGGAGCATGAAAGGCTTTGATCCATCGCCTCGGCAGGATTTTCAGAGGGGCTGGTTCCAACGACAACGGCCGGAACTCCAGCAACTGTCTTGTGGGGAGCTACGTCATCGAGGACCACACTTCCAGCTCCGATTTTGGCACCTTTGCCAACTTCGACAGGACCGAGAATCTTGGATCCGGATCCAATCATCACTCCCGAGCGGATGATCGGGTGCCGATTTCCCGATGTTTTTCCGGTTCCGCCGAGTGTGACTTCGTGTAAAATCGAGACGTTATCTTCAACGATGGAAGTTTCGCCAATCACAACGCTGGTTGCATGATCGAGGAAGATGCCGCAGCCCAACTGGGCGGCCGGGTGGATATCGACTCCGAAGACCTCCGAAGCTAAACTTTGAAAGTAGTAGGCCAAATCGTGTCGGTTATTTTTCCACATTCGGTGGCCCAGCCGATAAGTCGCCAGTGCGAGGAAACCTTTGTAATAAAGGAGCGGTTGAGTCAAAGAATGGCAGGCTGGGTCACGTTCATCGATCGCAATTAGATCGGAGACCATACTTGAAACGAGTTCAGGATATTCGATTAGAATCTCCTGCAATAATGGAAGGAGTTCATCACGCGTCATGTCTTCACGGGCCAGTTTGCGCGAGAGGCGGGCTGCTACCGAGCAGGCGATGGAGTTCCGTGAAATGAAAATGTCTTCCATGAGGGCGGTAAGTCGATGCTCGGAGCTTGAGATCCGGTGAGCTTCGTCCTGGATTTTTTGCCACACTAGGTCGAGGTCTGGTTTCCCCTTTACACACAAGAGATTACTCTTAGGGATGGCATCTTTAGGAGCTTTGTGGTTTCCTTTCATCAGTGAGGATTTCGCAGAAATTAGATTATGCAAGTCGCGCGGTGGTTCATCTGGCAAAAAAGCACGATGGTCAATCGGTTACTCGAGCAGACGATATTGCAGAGAGCGAGGGGATACCATCTAGTTTTTTAGCGCAAATCCTTCATGAGCTTAAAAGAACCGGAGTGGTGACCAGTCGGCGTGGTAAAACCGGGGGCTGGAAGCTCATCGAGCCTCCGGCGGATATTAGTCTACTCAGAATTGTGGAGGCTTTGGAGCCAGAAGCACTAGGGCAGATTCCCCAACCAACTGGTGAGTCCGGAGTGGCTGTGAGAAACCTTTGGGAAAGCGTCCGTGAAAGCAGTCGGCAGATTTTAGCGCAGAATAGCCTCGAAACGCTGGCTGCTGAGGACGAGCCTATGTTTTACATTTAGGAAGAGAACCTTACTCATCTTCATCTATCAAATCAGGATACGCAGCTTTTGCGGCTTCATGACTGAGGTGGTAAATTTCGGCGCTGGTCGGCATCGCAAGAGCTTTCTGGGCGAGTGCCTTGCACTCGCCAAAATCAACGGACAAGAGGGCTTTTCGAACAGGTGCGACCTCATGAGGCCCGACTGAAAGCTCGTCGACGCCAAGCCCTACAAGCAGCGGAGTAAGGCTTAGATCGGCTGCCATTTCTCCGCAAATCCCGGTCCAGATACCAGCGCGAGAAGCGGCGTCAGTTGTCATCTTAATCATACGAATAACGGCTGGGTGGGTGGAGCGGTAAAGCTTGGCAACACGGTTGTTGATACGATCGACAGCTACGGTGTACTGAATCAAATCATTCGTTCCGATAGAGAAAAAGTCGACCTCCTGAGCGATCTCATCTGCTACGAGAACGGCGGATGGGATTTCGATCATCGCCCCAATTTCGAGATCGGCATCGAACTTGCAGCCTTCGGCCTCCAGTTCGGCCATGCACTCCTTGACGAGAGCCTGACAGCGTTGGATCTCACTTACACCAGAAATGAAAGGGAACATCATGCCAAGTTTGCCGTGAGCGCTCGCGCGAAGAATAGCTCGAAGTTGCTCCTTGAAAAAATCAGGCCGATCTAGTGAGACCCGAATACCCCGCCATCCCAGAAATGGGTTAGGTTCTGGTTCGGTGAGAGGTTCCACCGATAGTTTATCGCCTCCGGAGTCAAGAGTTCGAATAATCGCAGGATGGGAGCCGGTTCGTTTGGCCAGCTCGGTATAGGTTTCTGTTTGATTTTTTTCAGTGGGCGGATACCCAGTTTCGAGGAGGAAGAACTCGGTTCGAAAGAGCCCGACACCCTCAGCCCGGTTGTCTTGAACAAGATCGAGTTCGTGGGTGAATTCGATATTCGCTGAAAGGGTGATATGTCGACCGTCCTTGGTCGTGCTTTCCTGATCGCGAAGTTCCTCGAGTGCTTTGCGTTGCTCGCGCTTTCGATTCGCGAGGGAACGGTAATACTTGGTGGTTTCCTCCGAAGGATGGACAATGAATTTTCCGCTGTAGCCATCTACAATGGCGGGGGCGAGGGCCGTGATTTCAACAACGACCTTTCCCAGTCCGACAATCGCAGGAATGCCCAAGGCCCGTGCAAGAATTGCAGTATGCGAATTTACGCTCCCTTCCTCGGTTACAAAACCGAGTAATTTACTGCGGTCCATTGAGGCGGTATCCGACGGTGTCAGATCATGGGCGACGAAAAGGTGCTGATGATCTAGGCCTATGATATTGGTGGAAGCTTCGAAATTTCTCAGCACCCGCTGGGAAACATCCTCGATATCGATCGTTCTCTCACGGAGGTAGGGGTCGGAGATGCGGCGCATAGCCTCTAGGACTGTCTGCATTACTGCGTAAAAACAATACTCGGCATTTTGCTTTCGGTTTTCAATGGCGAGTTCAACCTTTGTTTGCAGGCTCGGATCGTCGAGAACCATGCCGTGTGCTTCGAAAACCAAACCTTCATCGCCACCAGCGACTTCATCGATTTTTGTTTTTAGACTAGCAAGCTGTTGTCTCGTGATATCAAAGGCAGCTGTGAGCCGACCTTTTTCGAGTTTGAGCCCATCTTCCGGAATCTCGTAAACATTGGGTGCGGAAAAACCTCGGGCGGCGACATGAACTGGACCAAAAGCGATTCCACGGGACGCTGGGGTGCCGCAAAATACTTCTTCTTCTGGTGGTTTTTCCGCCATTTACTGAATGAGAGCCTGACGAGTTGGGCTCGTTCGGTCAATCACAAGGAAATGAGGGTAAGGCCGACTCTAAGCAGTTGCGTTTTCTTCAAAATTTCTTTCGATCAAGTCCCCGAGGGCGGCAAGTGCTTCGCCTTCTTGGTCACCTTCCGTGGTCACGGAGATCACGGAACCATGCCCCGCAGCCAACATCATCAATCCAAGAATACTTTTTCCATCGACCTCATCGTCGTCTTTCTCCACGCGAATGTCGCATGGAAAACTGTTCGCGATTTTAACGAATTGCGCGGCGGGCCGAGCATGGATTCCAAGTTGATTGGTAATAGTAAAATCTTTATGAGGCATAGATACGTCTTGTGACCAAGCCATTCTGTATTCCGAAATCATCCTCGCAAAGATAAATATTTTGAATGGATTGTGAAGATGTCGACATCTTCACTCTCGATTACAGAATTGCAGTTATGCAAGGGGGTTTTTCACCTAAGCGCGAAATCGTTGCGTTTTTGGCGATCATTTAAATTGTAGGTTGCTAGAATTGATTGGGATAGGATTCCCCCAGTCCGGGGGGGGTGAGGTTGGCGGATCCTTGGGAAAATGAAATTCTTACAGTGGTTTTTCTTGATGCCACTTGTCAGTCTGAGGACCGGCGTTTTTTTTCGTTTTGGGATTTCTGGACCGAAGCTCCTAGGAAATCCGGGCGATGGAAGGTGTGCAGGAGTCGTCGAGAGGTTCGAAAAATTCATGTTTGTTCTGATTCCAAGTTGCTGGAATAGAGATGCTCATCAAAGAATGGTGTTTTGTGTGGGTGAATGTTTGTCAGAGATTGGTCATTTCGACCTCTTGACTTTCGCCTACGATATACAAAAATAGTTCTGTGGATAAGCCGAGGATTCCTGGAAAAACTATCTATCGACTCTCGATCTACCATCGCTGTCTTCGACGATTGGAGGATAATTCGATTGAGACCGTGAGTTCATCGAGTCTAGCCAAGGCGGCTGGTGTGAATCCAGCCCAGCTCCGGCGCGACTTAGGATATCTTGGGACTTTTGGCACTCGGGGACTTGGATATCAGGTTATTGAACTTGCTGAGGCGATTCGTGAGGTTTTGGGCCGGGAGCACTTGCAACCGGTGATTTTAGTCGGTGTTGGTAATCTTGGTGCGGCGTTGCTCCGATATGATGGATTTAAAAAGGAAGGATTTGAACCAGTTGCAGCATTCGACACTGTTCCTGAAGCTGTGATTCTCCGGGGAATTAATGTGCCGGTCCATCATGTCGACGAGATGTCGACCTTTATTCAAAATAATAAGGTCAAGCTGGCGGTGCTTTCGGTACCAGCAGCGCACGCTCAGGAAGTCACCAACGAATTAGTCGATTCTGGAATTCAAGGGATTTTGAGCTTTTCACCGACTGTTCTTGAAGTGCCTGCTTCTGTGACAGTGAACAGTGTTGATCTTGCTCTCGAGTTAGAGCAGGTCAGCCTTTTCATCAAAAAAGATGGGCGGTCCGGAACCGGCACGACGGATGTTTCCTAGACGCTATTTTTTAGCGGCCTGATATTTTGAATACAAATCGTCACATTTTTTTTGGTGTGCGACAATTTTAGATGCAATGGACGGGTCTTCATTGTTCAGTGATGCTAACTCAGCTAGTTCGGAGCGGGCCTGAATCAAACTGGTATTGATAGAGGCAGCCTGCCACGTCTTGAGGCGTCCAGCAAATTGAGATCTTTTGGCCATTGTTTTTGTGACCTCTTCCTTAGCTGCTGCCGAAATCTGTTCTTTGTCTTGAACAGTCTTGCGGAGCGCTTGAAGTTGTTTTTCGATCTTTAGAATTTCGGTCTGTGTGGCCTTCATTTTGGCAAGCTTAGCGCCTTTGTCTTTGGTTGACTGTTCCAGCTTCGTAATCAGTTCTTGATGTTCGGCGGTAAGTTGCCCGATTCGCGCATTTTGCTGGGGTATTTCAGCTTTTAGTTTTTCGATAGAGGTGGCGTGGGTCGCAAGGAGCATTTTGAGATTTGCTAATTTTCCAGCATAACGTTGGACGATCTGTCTTGCGAGGCCTTCGATTTGCTCCGCTACAATCAAAAGATTCTTAGCTTCGGTATTTTGAGGATCCCTGTTCGAGGCCCCCCGTTTTTCGGCTGTATCCTGACAGGCTGCAACGAGGGTCTGGTCCGCCGCAATACGCTCTTGTTCCAGCTTCTGTTTTTCGGTAGTAAGATCTAGGCACTCTTGATCAATTTTAAGTTTTTGTTGGGTCAATTCTTTTGTTTTTTGTGCGATTTGATCACGATCTTTAATTTTATTTCCAGCTATCTGGTCGAGTTGCTTCCATTTTGTGGAGAGGGAATCAATTTCCTGTTGAAGATCGGCGGACTCCTTTCTAAGGACTGAAATGTTTGCATTGGATTTGTTGAGATCGGCGGCAGCGGCTTTCAAAGCGACGTCAGCAGTCGTGCTTTTTTCTCGGTGTAAAATGAGCCCAGATTCAATGGCTTTCTTTTCCTCGGAGATGGAAACAATACGTTCCTTGATTGAGGGTGGCGTTGTGCTGAGGTCTCCGATCTTCTTAAGATCTGAAGTGTTCCAGACTTCGATTTGGCCATTCCAGTCAGCCGTGAAGTAGCGGGCGGCATCATGAGAGAATGCGACCTCGGTTATCATCTCTGGGAAGGGTTGAGATTGCTTCTCAAGGGTAAGGTCGGCCTTCCAAAGTTTGACGCGACCGTCACGAGTTGAGGATATTAATTTCCCATTTCGGGCGTAGTCGAGAGCTAGGATTCCGCCGCCAGAGGCAGTGCCTCTTTTAACCTCCTTGCCTCGATTCATGTCCCAAAAACGAATTGTTCCGTCCTCTGAGGCAGTTGCTACGAGGTTTGAGTCGGCCCTCCATTTGATATCGACGATAGCTTTCTGGTGGCCGCGGAGACTGTGGAATTCGTTGCCGGTTGCGGCCTCCCAAATTTGAACTCCGCTACCACGACCACCTGTCGCAAGAAGGACTCCGTCTGGAGAGTAGGCGAGTGCAGTAACCCAATCGGTGTGCTTTTTTATGCTTTTGATTTGTTCGCCTTCTTGGGTGTCCCAAAGTTTGACGAGTCGTGAAGGTCCTCCGAGTGCAATACCTCCGAGATCGGCCCTAAGATCAGCGGCGAGCACGGAATCGAATTCTTTGCCCATCGTCATCATTTCTTTACCGTTGGTGACATCCCAGGTGACAGTCGTTCCCGATTTTCCACCAATCCCGCCACCGGCGATTAGATATTTACCGCTGGGGTGAAAAGAAATGCTCTCAGGGTTTCCTTTGGGAAAGGGAAGAACGCCGATCAACTCGAGAGTATCGGAGTGATAGAGAAGAACCTGCTTCTGTCCGGTTACAGCTAGCAGGGGAGCCCAAGGACTGGCATCCATATCCGCAACGACGGTAGCTCTTGGCGGTGTGACGACCGGTTCAAGAAGAAGGTCCTGAGGCATTGGGGGCGGTCCTTCGGGCCGCTTTCCGCTTGGAATAGATCCTAGGGTGAAGGCCGGCTTTTGTCGCTTTTTTGCTTTCGATCCCTTGTTTTCAAGAAGCCCGCCGTCGATCCATGTCCGGATAAGATCGGCATCCTTCTTTGCGATTTTGTCGCCTTCGGGTGGCATGACCGGTTCCTCAGTGTGAACGGTTACGGCGAATAGTTTTGAAGAACCACCGTCTCCGGAAAGTGCAATTTTACCACCCGAACTTCCGGCCATGGTCCCGGTGTAGGTGGAAAGGTCGAGGTCACCTTTTTTCTTGTCGGGGTTGTGACAATTTAGGCACTTCGATTCGAAAATCGGGAAGATGTGATCATCATAAGTGATTTTGTCTGCTGCGCCGGATAAGTTTGCGGAGAGAAGCAAAACTGAGAGAGATGGTTTGAGCATCTTGAGTGGGGGGATCAGTGGTTGAAGAGATATTCCTTGGAGTTAAGGAGAGCCCAAAAAATATCCTCAAGCACGATCGGTTTTTCTTTTGGATCCTTGGCGTTGGCGAGAGTGTGATTGAGTTTCGAAACCTCAGCTTCGTTTGGATCGCGGGAAAGTGTCTTGCGATAAAGAGACTTTACGATTTCCTCAGGGGGGATTTTATCGTTGATCATCTTGTTGATAACCCGGCCGCGAATGATGCGATTGTGCACGGAGTCCCCATTAAGAAGGTGGAGTGCCTGGGAAAGGTTGGGTTCCATTTTCACCTCGCATGAGCAAACAGTCTTGCGCGTAGCGCGACCAAATGTTGTCAGGAAGTAGGTGGATGTGTTGCCGTCAGCAATATTGACAGCACGCGCCCCAAGTGGAAGCCCGCGAAATTTGTTCGGGGTGTCCGTAACCTGTGCCAAGGTGTCGAGAAGAACCTCGGCGCGGAGTCTGCGAATACGGGATTTGGAGAAGTTCGTCTCGTCGCTTCCGTTGGTTTCGTTAGCTTTGGTCGAAAGTTGATAAGTACGTGAGGTGCAGATATCGCGGACCAATCTTTTCATATCGAAGTTGTATTCGGTAAACTTTTGGCCTAGTGCTTCGAGCAAAGCAGGGTTTGTTGCTGGATTGGAAATACGGACGTCATCGACGGGGTCGACAATGCCAATGCCGAAGAAGTGAGACCAAATAATGTTGGATACGTTTCGTGCAAACCAGGTGTTTCCGGGCTTGGTTAACCACTCTGCCATAGCCTTGCGCCGTGTTGTTCCCTTGATCTCCGCGGGTCCGTCGCCTAGATAGGTTGGGGTTGCATTTTGGTTGGTGACAGGATGTTTAATCTCGCCTCCACCATCATAAATGATCATGTCAGTTGGATCCTCCCCCCGCTTGCGCTTCACTTGGGTGAAAAAGGATGCGAAGCCATAGTAGTCGTCCATCGTCCAGCGATCGAATGGATGGTTGTGGCACTGAGCGCACTGAATCCGGGTCCCCATAAAGACTTGGGCGACGTTCTCGGTGAGTTTTTTGATGTCTTGCTCTGATTTGAAGAAGTTGGTCGCCGGGCTCTCGTAGGAACCACCGGTGGCCGAGAGCAGTTCCCGAACGATTTCATTAAAGGGGCGATTGTTTGCGATCTGGCCACGGAGCCATTCATACCAAAGGAGTGCAGATTTGTAGGTGACATCATTGCTATTGTTCCCGGTGGTTCGAATTTGAAGGAGTTCGGCCCACTTCATGACCCAGAGTTCGGTGAAGTCCTTGCGCTCCAAGAGTTCGTCTACCAATGCATCACGCTTCTTCGGATTGGGATCGGAGACAAAAACCTTCAATTCTTCTTCGGTCGGAAGAAGTCCGATGATGTCGAGATAGACACGCCGAATGAAGATCTCGTCGGAACAGATTTCTGATGGAACAATCCGCAGCTTGTGAAGTTTCTCGTGGACGTGTTTATCGATGTAGTTGAATTGCTCGAGCTTCGGTTGCGTGTATTTTAATCCATCTGGGATTACAATTGCCATGGAGCCTTCGGTGAAAGTGTGGAAGCGGGCCATCAGGAATGCTTCGCCTTGAGTTTTTGAACTGGTGACGCCCGAACTTGCATCGATGGAAATCGAGTTGTCATTTGAAGAGGTGTAACTCGAGAGAGTAGAGACGTCGCGATCTGTGCCGTCAGAGTAGGTGGCCTTAACCGTTAGTGGGATCTTCTTGCCTGATCCTTCGAGGAGAAATTCTTTGGGCTCGACTTCTATTTTGACCGGTAAGGCAATTTCGGCGGGATCATAGTTTGCGCCGTCTTTAATCCATTCGAGGAGAGTTGAGTAAAAAGGAGAGTCCTTTTCGAAGAGCTTACCGCCTGTATGGGGCACCGAGCCGATGGTCTTGGTGAGCAAGAGAGATTCTTCGGGAAGAGCAAGGTTGATCCGGCGTCCGGCGAACTCTCGGGTGACCCGTTGATAATCACCTTTAGGGTCATAGCCAAAAAGTGAGATCATAAAGCCATCTTGTCCTCGTGCGGAACCATGACAAGCTCCGGTGTTGCAGCCTGCTGCAGTGAAAACAGGAACGATGTCTTGTTGGAAGCTTACGCGGCGGTCCTTTTCTGCGTCCTTCACGACGACTGGAACGGTGAGTTCCTTGCCTCGGAAGGCGATGTTCACGGTGGTAGCACCGTCCTTGATCGGAAATAAAGTTGAGCCCTCAATGCGGGTGAGTGATGGATCGGCAATCGTGAATTTAGCCGAGGGTGTAACATCGCGGGTGACGGCATTCTTGTCGGTTGCGAGGATTATCAGGCGGTGCAAGTCACGCTTCGTTTCGAGAGTGATCGAGGTTGGGTAAACCGCAATCGAGGCCAGATTTGGATCAGGCTTGGAATGATCTTCCATGGCCGCGCTTCGTTCCCGATGCTGGAGAATGATTTTTTCATCCCATTTGGCGCCGCTGGCGATCCAATCTTTGAGACGGGCGGTTTCCTCTTGTGTTAGAGGTTTTCGTTCCTTCTTTTTTGAGGAAGGAGGCATGAATTCATCATCGTCATGTGCAAGAAGAACTCGGCGGAGGAGCTCGGACTTGTCCGGCGCTTTTAAGTCGATCGGGGACCCGGAATCGCCGCCTTCGAAGAAGTTTTCTTTGATGTCCATACGGAGGCCGCCTTTGTCCTTGTCGGCATTATGGCATTCGACACAGGAGTGCTCAAAGATATCACGAACTTTGGTGATGGATGCTGAGGCTCCAAGGGTGAGTGCGGTGAAGAGAAGGGAAGTTGGGAGCTTCATTGGTTTTGGGACTGACGAAGTTGTTCGAGGCGTGAGAGGGGCTTTTTAGGTGCCTCTTTTTGTTCTGTTTTTACCGGAGTAGCCTTGGTTTCGGGCTTCTTTTTTGGGGCTGGTGGCGGAGGGTCGATTCTTAGGGTGCCTCCTTGCCCTACATTGTGTGGAATCGGGTGGCCGTTTTTGGTTATGATCACCTGGCAAAAGAGATTGGCATGTTTGCCCTTACGAGCGTCCTCGGCGACTTCGAGTGGGAACGTGACTTCGGCTGATGTTGCGGTGATTTTTTTCTCGTTCGATTTCACCCCGTGTGGGAGGGCGTGAAGAATGACGCGGGCTTCTCCGGTGAAAGGTTCGAGGTGGTCTACAGTGGCAACAACGCTTGTATTTTTCCCAGGATTGGTCGCGGCCATAGCGATTGTGAGATTCACAAAAGGCTCGGAGATTTTAAGCTCCGCAAATTGGGAAGAGACTCTCACTGTCCCGTCGGCGGTGACCGATTCTCCGGTGACGAGGATTTTCCAGTCATTGATGGGAGCGTCGCTGTTGGCGTTGAGGACGAGGCTTACTTCGTTTTTGCCTCCAGGGATTTCCACTTCGTTTGGAGCTCCGATCCCGGGTGGTTTCCAGGGAAGCTTCACCTTTATTTTTTTATTAAAATCCTTCGCTCGGTTGGCCGTGATCTTAAGTGTCATGGTGCCGTTTCTTACGAGCGGGACCGGAGGGGCGAAAAGTTCAAGGTGGAAGGGAGCCTCTTCAATAACAGCGATAGAAATTTTTTCGGTATCAGTGATGTGGTAATCTCCCTGATTGTTTACATAGAGATGCGAAATTTTTTCGGTGAATGGACCTTTGAGTTTTGTCTTTGGGTCTTCAATTTCAAAAGAATAAAGGGCCCCTTTTATTGGGGCGTTGGCTGTCGCTTCAAATAATATCGGAAAGTTGCTCAGACTACGCGGAACGGTGTGGGATTTGACAGAAATTCCTTCTGGAAGTTTAGGAGCGTGAAAATTGATATCACAACCGATGTTGGACCGGGCGATGTTTGGGACAATGGCTAAACGATTCCCACGCGGCACATGGATCATTTTGTGTTTTTGGGTGTCGACCCGATCTGCCTTTGGGAGTGTTGCTGAGATTAATGGGGCACGGTTTTGAATCTCGATACGATAAACGAAGTCCGGTCCGCCACGTTTGAGCTGATCACGAACCTCCAGAACATATTCTCCGTCGGTGGGGATTTCGTAATCGAGCCGACTATCGGGAATGCCGCCTGTTTGATCGTCATTTGCGATAAGGTATTTATTATCCGCGGCCTGACGGATTGAGATCAGGCTGTCGAGTGGTGAGCGGAGTTGGCGGGCCAAGACCTGAAAGCGGAGTTTCTCGCCTTTCTTAGCCTGGAAGCGAAACCAGTCTTTGTCGTCATTACTCGATAAAATTCCGTGAAAAGCAATCGGAGCCTTCGGCGGGTTCTTGAGTGGATAAGCTTGCTTGTAATTTTCGTTGGGCTCGGTTTCGTTCAGATAATCGAGAGGTGAGATGTGCACGCTGTTTCCAGACGGTGAGCTTTGCCCGCCATCTTCGATGAAGGCTGCGAAGGCTTGGTCGCCCACTTCGATCTTCTTTTTCAAGTCGCCCTTAGCATCGCCAATGAAGGTGAATTCAATCGCTTCACCGGGCTTGGCTGCTGGTGGGAAAATGGCCCGAGGTCTTGGGAAGGTTCCAATGTGAATGCGGTATTGTGAAGCGGTGTTTCCTTCGTATGATGATTCTCGGATCACAACCGTGTAAGGACCGTCTTCAGGAATAATGATGGAAGCAGCACAATCCCGCTTAAGCAAAGGGGAGTCATCATTGACGGCAAGTTCGAATCGATTTTTATCAAGGATCGCAATGTAAGGATCGAACATAACCCGACCCAAGCGCATCGCTTCGACCTCGACTGAAAGGCGTTGGCCCTTTTTGCACTGGACTTGGTAGTAGTCATCGTCCTCCCGGTCAGCGACTCCCTGCACGGTGACGTTAAGATCGACTTTCTGGGGTTCTTTAAAAGTGTTGTTGAGGTCCCTTTTTTTATCCTCGGATCGAGCTTCCATGACCGTAGGGAATTGCCCCACCCAAAAGGTGCGCATATAGGTGAGTCCGCCCTTGCAGCGAAGTCTCATCGGATGCTCCCCAAGTGGAGCATCTGGAGCAATGGCAATGATTGCCTTCACGCTTTTGCCATCTTCGCTGGGAGTAAGCGATTTTACAGTTAGCCCCTTGTGATAGAGCAGAAGCTCCTGAGGGTCGTTTAAACGACTCCCATAGAGTTGAATTTGAACTTCGGAGCCCAACTTGCCGCCACGAGGTTCCACGCGTGAGAGTTCGGGGCTAAAGCTGTGTGCGAAAATTGAGGAGAATAAAAATAGGAGCAGCGTGCGAGCCATGACGATTTTCTAATTAGGCTTTTTTAGCGAGGATTTCGTCGAGGATACGACCTCCGGCGACGATCTCGATGGGGCGATCTCCGGGAGCCATAAGCTCTTTGTCACCGGTGATTCCAAGCTGGTTGTATACGGTTGTGGCAAGATCTTCGATGCCGACCATGTCCTCTTCAGGTTCGCCGCCAAGAGCATCTGACGAACCGTGAACGAGTCCGCGTTGCACGCCGCCGCCGGCAAGGCCGACCGAAAAGACGCGTGGCCAGTGATCGCGCCCGCCGGTCCCATTAATTTTTGGGGTGCGCCCAAATTCCGAGGTCACCATCACTAGCGTGGAGTCGAGGAGCCCTCGTTCATCGAGATCCGAAATGAGAGCAGCGATGGCTTGGTCTACTGGAGGCATCTGCTGCTGAATGCCATTCTTAATATTGTCGTGGTGATCCCATCCGCCGGCTGTGAGTGAAACGAAGCGAGTTCCTGCCTCTACCAAGCGACGTGCGAGAAGCATGCGCTGTCCCGGGGTGTTCATTCCGTAACGATTTCGGACGGCTTCCGGCTCTGCCTTGAGATTAAAAGCCTCGCGGGCTTCTTGGGAGGAAATCAATTTATAGGCGTGCTGATAAAAGGCGTCCATTGAATCGAGTGCATCCGATTCTTCGATGGTCTTAAAATGATGATCGACCGTTTCCAGCAAGTTGCGGCGACGATTAAAGCGTGTGTCATCGACGCCGCCTGGCATGTTGAGATCGCGCACCTTGAAATCTCCGCGGGATGGCTCTGACCCAATAGCAAATGGACCAAACGCCGATGAAAGGTATCCGGAATTGGCGAATTCATTGGGAACAGATGGGACACAAACATAGGGAGGGAGATTGTTCCGAGGCCCTAATTCGTGGGCGACCACTGAACCCAATGCTGGATACTCGAGGGCTGGCGACGGCTTGTAACCGGTGAACATGTTGTGGGTTCCGCGTTCGTGGGCCGCCTCGCCGTGAGCCATCGAGCGAATAATCGTCATTTTATCGGCGATTTTGGCGGTGTGCTTGAGGTTTTGACTGAACTTGATACCTTTGATCGAGGTGTTGATGGTGCCGAAAGGCCCTCGGTATTCGGTCGGAGCATAGGGCTTGGGGTCCCATGATTCTTGGTGAGCCATTCCACCAGGGAGAAAAATTTGAATGACCGATTTGGCGACGCCCTCGCGGGTTTTGTAGTGTTTTTGTTGGGCCTTCGCTTCCATCGAGAGGAATTGAGGAAGGGAGAGTCCTAGGCCTCCGAGTAGACCGACGTGGAGAAACCCACGGCGCGAGAAGTCATTAGCAAAGGGGTTTCCTGGGCAAGATTTGTTCATAGTTTAGTGGGAAAGGTGATTTATCTACGCATCCTTCTTCTTTTTTTAATCAATTTCACCTAAAAAAGTGGGCATTTTCATGGACTGGACATTTCTGTTCGAATGGAGAGAATTCTTACTGTAAAGGACGATGGAAACCCCACAAATCCAAGGATACAAGATAAAGGCCGAAATTGGCTCGGGGTCAGCTGGTGTGGTCTACCTAGCGACCCGAGACAACGGTTCTCGTTGTGCGCTCAAGGTCTTTCATAGCATGTCTTCCAATCCTGGACTGATGTCCGATAGAATTCAGCGGGTTTTTGACGCCGGAGCTGAAGACGTAATCGTTCCAATAACGGCACATGAACTGGAGGTTAGACCGGCTTGGGTCATTATGGAGCTTCTTGCTGAGAGTGGGGATGATGAAAGTCCCGTGACTGCAAGAACTCTCCAGTTTGCGTTCAAGCAATACTTCCAAAATGACTCTACTTGGCCTTTTTTGCAAAATCTGGCGTCAGCGCTCGCAAAACTCCACTCGGCTAGTGTTGCTCATGGAAACCTCAAGCCTGGGAATATCTTTCTGAGTCAGGACGGATTACCTCTCCTCGCCGATTTTGCGAGCGGCTTAATGCCAGGGGTTCATCGGCCGAACTATAGTGACGCTCTGCTTTATTCTCCGCCCGAGCAACTTCGCTTGCCGCAGGGCTACGAAGGGGAAGCTGGGTATCGATGGGACGTTTATGCTTTTGGCGTTCTGGCTTATCGCTTGCTAAACGGAGTCTTTCCGCGTGCGGACAATCTTTTCCAGTGGTTGTGTCCCACTCCCGGAGAAAACCAACGATTTGAGATCGATGCTGATCATGAAGGTATTGCGGCGGGTTTGGAGGAGCAGAGCAAAGTATTGTGGCCTCATGAAGCCGCTAATGAAAAGGAGGAAACTTTTCGAAAAGTGGTAGACTCCTGTCTTCAGCTTGATCCGCGGAAGCGTCCATTCAATATGCGTGAGGTGGCCCAAAAACTTGGGGTGATAGAGCTTGAATACTCCCAAAAAAAAGAGCGGAACCATCTCGAATTTTTGAAGAAAGAGGCAGAGCGGAAATGTCGGGGTGTCTCCAATCGTATCGCCACAGCATCAGTGGTGGCTCTCATTCTTTCTGCCATCTGGGGTGGTGCCCAATTCCTGCGAGTCGAAGAGGCAAACAAGAAACTTCTTAATTATCAGAAGACCGTCGAAGCAAGAGAAAAGGAATGGGCCCATAAGCGCGACCTGGCGCTCCAGTCAGAGGAAGAAGCCCTAGTGGCAAAGGGATTTGTTGAGAGAGCGATGGCACAGGAAAAGAGCCTTGCTCGAGATGTGATTCGTTCGGCCCAGGAAACAAATGAAAAACTTTTCGACTGGATCCTTGCAGAAGGCATCGACGGGCTTCCTGTTCTTGAAGGGAAAACCTCCCGCCTTAAGTCCCTTCTTAAGGAGGTTGGCGAACAACTCGAGGTTATCTCTGCGAGCTCCGAACTTGCTGCGCAGGCGAGAGTCTTAAAACTTCGGCGTGCCGAATTGGGGCTCGCGATGGGTGACTTGGAAAAAGGGGAAGCCTGGCTCAAGGAAGCTATCGGTGATCCAAAGCTTTCTTCTGATCTCGCAGCGAGGGCGCAACTTCGATATTTGCTTCTTGCTTCAAGGTTGAAACCATCTGGACTGAAGGATCTGCTTCCCAAAACTGAGGCTGAAATTTTGGGCAGTTACGAAGAGGGAACTTCCAGAATCCGCGTCAAGGCGGCTTTGGCTCTTGTGAAGGCTCGTGTCGCTGAATCAAATGGGGAAAATAGCGCAGCGCTGGCGAGCTATCTTGAAAGTTTAAGGGTTTTTCAAGACCTCGAAAAACTCCATCCTGCCAATTCGAACGTTGGTTTTATGATCGGTCGGGGTTACCTCTCTGCTGCTGGTATTGCGGAAGAGGATGGGGCTTCTGAGAATGCGGCCAAGCTCCGTGGGGAAGCTGCGGCGGCCTTTACTTCTTTAGCCGAAAAACAGGTAAATTCGACTCCGGAGACTCAATATCAAATTGCCTCGGCCATAGCGGCTCAGGCGGTTTCATTATGGCAAAAAGGAGATTCGTTTGGAGCCGAGAAGTTGGCAAGAGAAGGAGTGACACGATTGATAGCACTGCAAAGAAAAATGCCCGGTGATATGAGGGTCGCGATTGATCTTGCGGCTCAGCAGGGAATCATTGCGACGACACTTCGAGATGAGGGAAAAGCAAGCGAAGCCCGAAGGCTTTTGGTGGAGGGGATTAAGGTTCTTGAAAAGGGGGTTGTAGAATATCCTAAAAACTGGAGTGCCCGCTACCTGCTAGCGTCATTAAAATGGCAGCTCTCGGGACTCCTAGGACAGCAGGGGGATGGTGATGAAGAAACCCGGCTTGGTGTAGAGGCTCAGGATGAATTGAAAGCCCTTCTGAATAATCCCGCTATGAAACGACCACGACCTTCCGAAGTGCGGAAATCTCTGGCTTATCTCTGCGGTGATCTCGGGCATTCTTCTGAACTTAGAAACAAGAGAGATGAGGCGATTGCCCACCTTCAGGAGTGTAAACGATTTTGGCAGGAATTGAAGAGCGATGAAGGCAATCAACTGGAGATTGAAGAAGGCTATGACTGGGCTGTTAAACGACTCACCGAAATGGGCGTGGAGTAGCTTTTTTAAGCATTCATATTTTTTTGTTCCTCTCTCTCGAAGTCTGCAACACCATCCGGCGAATCGATGAGAGACTTTATGAGATTTGGAGCACTTTTCCTAATTCTGTTGATTGGACTAGTATCAGGAAAAGAGGTTGGCGGAGCAAAGGCTTATCCGGTTTTTCCAATCGGACCAACAGGGATTCATGTCTCGATTGAGCCGGGGTTTAAAGTGACGGTGAAATCTGTCGACACCGGGTCTCCCGCTGAAAACTCAGGTCTTCAGGCTGGGGATTTAATTTCTCGTGCCGGAGGACTAATGATTCAGGGGCCTGATCCTCGCGTCGCGCTAGGAAAGGCCATTGGTTTGGCGGAAGGTGGCAATGGTGTTTTGGATTTGGAAATCGTGCGAGCGGAACATTCCAACCCTTCAAAGATGGAAGTCTCGATTCGCTTGGAACAAATCGGGGCTTACCGGAGGACGTGGCCAACCAATTGCGCCAAGTCTAAAGCTATCATCCTTAAGAACTCGAAATACGTTTTTAGAGCACTTAAGAAAGACGGATCCTATGAGTTGGGAGATACTCGATTGGGTTTCAACGATTTAAAGGCTTGTATGGCCAGTCTGTTTCTTCTTTCGGCGGGCGATGATTCCTACCTTGCAGCGATTGGTAATCATGCGCAAATTCTGGCAAAATCTGCTGAATCGCGTCGTAATGCAGGAGGTCATATCAATTGGCAATTGGGGTATCAGGGAATATTCCTTAGCGAGTATTTTCTAAGAACCGGCGACCAAAAAGTCTTGGCGGGATTGAAAGAGATTTGCGATTGGGCGGTTGAGGGTCAGGCCGCAGGGGGCTGGGGACACGGAGCCAATCCTGGGCCTGGGTATGTGCAAAGTGGTCTTCTTAATCACACTTCCGTTCCGATTGTCACCGCTATGATTCTTGCGAAGGAGTGTGGCGTTGAGTTTGATGAAAAAGCCTATCAACGCGGAGTGAAATTTCTCTATCGGATGTCTGGGCATGGATGTGTTCCCTATGGTGACCATCGAAGTGAACTCTGGTGGTCGAATACAAATGGACGCAATGCTATGCTTGCTTGCGCCTTGTCGCTTTTGGATGAAAAACGATTTCAATTGGCATCCGAGCATCTGGCGCTTCTCGTTTCTGATTCGTATTATCAACCCGAATTTGGACACACTGGTGGTGGTTTTAATATGATGTGGCGTGGTATTGCCTCAGTCCATGTGAACGAGAAAAAGCGAAGTCATTATCATCGCCAAATGAATCATCTTTCTTGGTATTATGATCTTGCGCGTATGCCGGATGGTGGTTTCTCCATGCTGACAACCCCTCCTGATAATAAACGCTACTTTGGCCGAGGGTGGGGGGTGTCTCTTGGGCTTGCTTACACCGCGCCGCTTCGAAATCTTCGAATCACTGGAGCCCAGAAAAGTAAGTTTAGTGTGAAGGTTTCACATCTGGGTTTTTCTTGGGGTTCTGAGGCTGATCTTACGTTTCTCTCTAGTGATAACGCCGAAGGTTTTGGTGAGGAGGATGTTCCTCCGCATCTTGTTCACGAAAAACTTTTAGGGAAGACGAGTGGCTTAACTTCAGTTAATTTTTGTGCAAAACATCTGCGGCACTTTAGTCCACTTGTGCGCACGTGGGCTTCAAAAAGGCTGAAGGATATGTCCTCGGAGGACTCTGTGAAAGCGCTTTTTGAGGCTTCGAATCACAAGGACCCGAGGGTTCGTCGTGCGGCTTATGATGCAGTCTCAGGTTATGATAATTGGGGCCGTCCCTTCAAAACGACGATTCCACCTGAGATTGTTTCAACTCATTTCCTGCCTGCCATCTTGAGGACTCTCAACGACCCCAAGGCAGCTTGGTGGGAATCGGATGGGGCCTTATTCGCGCTTGGTTGTGCCAAGCCGTACGACATTCGCAACTCTCTCTCGCTCATCCTGAAGTTTGCTAAACACGAGGAATGGTATCTTAGAGAATCCGCTTTTTGGGCAATCGTGGGATTGCGTGACTCAATCACGGGCAAAGAGTTCAATTACCTTTCTGAAATCTACCGGGATTCACGACATGTCTTTGCCCGCTCGTCTTACGATGCTGGATTTCGAACAATTTTGAAAAGCAGTAAGGCTTTAATCGACGAACTCAGCATGGAAAAAGCTATTCAAGCTCTGGGGAAAACGACCCATAAGCCGGGAGTAATGGAAGGGTATGGGGCTGGGGGAATCCACGAAGCAACCCACCGCACCATGATGGTTCTGAAACATTTTGATCCCCAGGTTTACCAATACATGATTGGAGATCTTGTCGCTTATCTCGACCTCTGGGAGCCTTACTACCAGCACAGTGTTTGGCTGATTACGGGGAGCCGTTGGCAACCCGGTGTTCCTAAGATTTTGGGAGGCTTTGGCGAAGAGGGGAAACCGATCGTAATGGCACTGAAAAGAATTCAAAAACGATTCACTTCATTCGAGAGTAAAAGAATTGGTAAAGAGGGAGCAGACCTTGAGAAAACGATCCTCAAAGCGATAGCCGACTGGGAAGTAAAGTATGGTCCCGCCTAAGCGAGGAGATCTTTAATGACGTGGCCATGGATGTCCGTGAGGCGGAAGTCCCGGCCCTGGTATCGATAGGTCAGTTTGCGGTGATCGATGCCGAGCAGGTGTAGGATCGTGGCATTGAGATCATGAATATGCATGCTGCCCGGAGTCCAGTGATCCTTGGTGGGTTGCGGGAAGATAGGGTTTCCATCGGCATCGGCAATATTGTAACCATAGTCATCGCTTCGACCGTAGGTAATCCCAGGCTTTATGCCACCTCCGGCCATCCAGGTGGTAAAACAGCGTGGGTGGTGGTCTCTTCCATAATTTGTCTTGCTGAGTGCGCCCTGGCAGTAAGCAGTACGTCCAAATTCTCCGCCCCAGACCACAAGGGTATCTTCGAGCATTCCACGTTCCTTGAGATCGGTGATCAGCGCGGCGCAGGCCTGATCAATATCCTTGCATTGTGATTCGTGCTCTCTGGGAAGGCTGCCGTGGGCATCCCAGCCACGATGGAAGATCTGAATGTTCCGAACGCCACGCTCGGCGAGGCGCCTAGCATTGAGACAACAAGCGGCGAAGGTTCCTGCTTGGCGTGCTTCCTCTCCGTAGAGTTTGAAAGTGGAATCCTTTTCGTTGGAAAGATCCATTAGCTCTGGAACCGAAGTTTGCATGCGATAGGCCATCTCATGTTGCTTAATGCGGGCGAGAATCTCGGGGTCTCCAAAACGGTCGTGCTGGGATTGGTTGAGAGCAGCGAGGGTATCGAGTTGGGCCCGGCGGTCGGTTCGGGAAACGCCTTTTGGATTGTTGAGATAAAGAACGGGGTCCCCCTGACTTCGAAGGAGGACACCTTGATGTTCGGATGGTAAGAAGCCGGGACCCCAGAGACGGTTGAAGAGGCTTTGCTCACCGAAGTTGGTTTTCGCATGCATCACGACGTAGCCAGGAAGGTCGTCGTTCATGCGGCCGAGTCCATAGCTGAGCCATGACCCGAAGCTGGGACGCCCAGGGATCTGACTGCCAGTTTGAATATAGGTGACAGCGGGGTCGTGGTTGATGGCCTCGGTGAAGGTGCTGTTAATGACACAAAGCTCTTTGGCTACCTTGGCGGTGTGAGGGAGGAGTTCGCTGATCCAGACTCCCTGATCGTTGTTGTCATGTTTATTAAACTTATATTTCGACGGGCAAACCGGGAGGTTTTTTTGTCGGGCGGTCATTCCCGTGATACGCTGGCCGTCTCGAACGTGCTCGGGTAGGTCTTTGCCAAACATCTCTTTCATCTTTGGCTTGTAGTCCCACATGTCGTGCTGGCTCGGACCACCACTCATGAAGAGGTAAATGACGCGTTTTGCTTTGGCGGGATGGTGCAAGCCATCGGGGCTATCGGGAGTCTGAGCTAAAAGATCCGCGCCCAGTAGTTGCGCCATGGTGGCTGTTCCAAGACCAAGAGCACTTCGCCCGAAGAGCTGACGGCGGGTCATGTTTAGATCAAATTCGCGTGCTGAGTTCATGGAAATAGAGGGTTAAAAAATTAAAAGAGGGAGAGGGCGACGTCACTGGCGAGGACGGTTGTGACGACCTGAGTCCAGGCCGCAAGTTCAGTGGGATTGAGCTCCGAGTTTAGCGGGGCATCTCCGGTCGAAAGAAGGGCTTTGGCTTCCTCAGGAGCTGAGGAATAGCGATCCTTCATGGATGCAAGAAGGCCTAGGCAGACCTTGCTTTCTCGAGGGAGAGACTTGCGACAGGCAAGCAGCTTGTAGAGCTGATCAAGTCGTGATTTATCATTTGGAGATGACTGAATCAGTCGCTCAGCAAGCTTGCGGCCCATTTCGACCCTTTGAGTCTCATTGAGAAGAGCGAGCGATTGTAGTGCAGTGCTGCTACGAGAACGCTTTACGCAGCTAGATTCGCGGTTAGGAGCATCGAAGAGGGTCATCATGGGATGCGGACTCGTTCGTTTCCAATAGACGTAAATGCTGCGCCGATAGAGTTTATCTCCCTTATCCTGCACGTAGTTTTTGGTGTTGCTGCCAGGATGCATCAGAGCCTTCCAAAGCCCAGCCGGCTGATAAGGTTTCACTCCTTCTCCACCCATGGTCGGGTCAAGGAGTCCGCTGGTCCAAAGGCCAATGTCGCGGATGACTTCGGCATCGAGCCTGAAACCTGGTCCGCGCGCGAGAAGCCGGTTCTCGGGGTCATCCAGATTTGTGCGAAATTGGGAACTCTGTTTGAAGGTCTGACTTGTGACCATGAGGCGGAGGATATGCTTCAGATCCCAACCCTTTTCACGGAACTCCACGGCCAGCCAGTCGAGCAATTCCGGGTGGGTTGCCTGTTCTCCCTGGAGTCCAAAATCTTCTGGAGTACGAACCAAGCCATACCCGAAAACCCTTTGCCACATTCGGTTTACAAGAACCCTAGTGACGAGAGGTTGTTTGTCTCCAGTTAGCCACTGAGCGAGACCCAAGCGATTGCGCGGCGCGCTTTCAGGGAAATTTCCCATTATCGCTGGAACATCGGGGTTAAGGGCTTCGCCGATTGGGCTATGGTATTCGCCCCGTTTTAGGATTTTAGTTACTCTTGGTTTTGGAAGCTCCTGAGCGATCAAGGTCGTGGTTGTGAATGATTTTGCGGCTTCCTGTTCTTTGCCGTCGGAAGAAGCCAAGGCTTCCCACTCCTTGGGACTGGCAGGAGCTTTCATGACCGGGCCGTGATCGTATTTATTGCCGTCAAGTGGGCTCTCTGCGGTGCTGTTGAAGAACGCTAGGAGGTTGAAGTATTCCTTCTGAGTGATCGGGTCGTATTTGTGCGTGTGGCATCTCGCGCACGACATTGTCATTCCAAGCATAACTGTCCCAAGCGTTTCGGTTCGGTCGAAGTTGTTTTTGGCTTGAAATTCGTCGGGAATCGCTCCGCCTTCGGAAGTTGTCGGATTCATCCGGACGTAGCCTGTGGCAATTTTCTGAGTGACTGTTGGGTTTGGGAGAAGGTCGCCAGCGAGTTGCCAAGTGATGAAATCGTTGATCGGAAGATTTTCGTTGAAGGCGCGAACCACCCAATCCCGGTAAGGATAAATTCCCCGTTTATTGTCGAGATGGAGACCGTGAGTGTCACCATAGCGAATGGCATCGAGCCAGTATCGCGCCTGATGTTCGCCGTATTTTGGAGAAGAGAGGAGTTTATCGACGAATTTCTCGTAGGAATTGGGAGAATTGTCGGCAAGGAAGTTTTCGAGGAGGGCAGGCTTCGGAGGGAGTCCGGTAACGATTAGGGCGGCCCGACGTGCGAGGACCTCCCGTGAGGCTTCTTTAGCAAAGGATACGGAAGGCTTTTCGTCTCTTAAGCCTCTCTCGATAAAGAAATCGATTGCTTTTTCTTCAGGAGCATTCTCGCTCTTTGCTGGAGGAACAAAGGCCCAGTGGGAAGCGTATTTTCCGCCCTGCTTGACCCAGCGGGTGAGAATTTCTTTTTCTTTTGCTGTCAAAGGCTTGCCATCGTCTTCAGGAGGCATGGGATCGTCTTCATCGTGGATCCGGAAAATCAGTTCGCTGTCCTCGAGATTGTCAGGATCGATGGAACGAATTCCTTTACGATCTTTGGTGGCTGCTTCGTAACTATCGAGCCGCAGGTCTTTTGCCTTCTTGGTATCTGGGCCGTGGCAGGTGAAGCACTTATCCGAGAGAATGGGCAGGACTTCGCGGGCGAAATCCACCTTCTCGGTGCTATGGAGAGCATTGGTGAAAAGGACGCTGGCGAAAGCAATCTTGTGAGAGCATTTGAAAACCATAAAGTTAATCTTTATTCTAAGTTGGCTAATTCGTCGATCTATCAGATTACTTTTGTGGGTTTGTGAAATGCAAGCTTCTGCGCAGCAAATAGCAATCCAATCGAAAGCAACCGTCAATGGTGTGAAGTTTCATTCAGGGTATTTCAGTAAAATCTTTCTTAATACTGGATGTTGAGGTTCCTAGTTGTGAGGTTCCTAGTTGTGAGGTGAACGAAGGAGAGAGAGGACCATTATGCAACGTTCAATCCGAGTGTCCGAAGTCTTTCGCTTGCGGGGGTGAGAATCGGCTGTCAGTAATAGGCTATGAATTCGATTACTCATTTGATCCGGTTTTGGATCCTGATGGCCGTTCTCGGGTCATTAGCGTCCGGCGCTGATGACCCCCCGCTTTTATACATGTGTAAAGTTAGGCTTGGAGAACATGAGGTTGAGATGACTAGGGCCGTTGATCTTTTTTCCGTCATTGAGGGTCCAGTGAAAGCGGGAAACCTTCTCATGGTCGAAAGGAAAAAGAGCTTTTCGATCTTAAAAGGAAAATCCTAGCAAATCTTGAGCCAGGAAGAAAAGCTGGTGCAGTGGGTAATCCGCGAAGCACCCGAGGGTTGGGAGGATCTGGTTCCAAAGGGAATGCCGGGCATTCTTGGGCGGTTGCTTGCGCAGAGAGGAATCCAATACGATGAGGTTGATAGATTTCTACGCCCACGTCTTGCTGAGTTGACCGATCCTTTCGAGATCCCAGAGATCGATTTTGCGGTCGAGCGTATCTTACATGCGATCGACAATGAAGAACGCGTCTGCGTATATGGTGATTACGATGTTGATGGGGTCAGTTCAATTGCAGTGCTTTGCAAGACACTCGAAGCGTATGGTTTGAAACCTGACTCGTTCATTCCTCGCCGGAGTAGTGAGGGGTATGGTTTGAGTGCGGGAGGGCTAGAGCGCTGCCTGAACGAATGCGGTAAGCCCGACCTCATGATCTCGGTTGATTGCGGGACGGTTTCTAACGAAGCGATCGCGATGCTTAAGAGCAAAGGGGTCGATACTGTAGTGGTTGATCATCACGAGATTGGTCCTGATGGGCGACCTGATTGCGTTGCTTTGGTTAATCCGAAAGCCTCTGGTCATTCCCTCGAATATCTTTGTGCGGCAGGAGTCGTTTTTAAGCTAGCTCATGCTTTACTGAAGCAAAGGCCGCTCGAGAAATTCGATCTTAAATCGGTGCTCGATTTGGTGGCAGTTGCGACTATTTCCGATATCGTTCCTTTGGTGGCAGAAAATCGCCTTTTAGTAAGGCATGGGTTGCGGAAACTGGAGCATTCGGTCAGGCCAGGACTGCGAGCACTCTTGAAGCTCACAGGAACTGAGGGGAGGTTAAGTAGTGCCGATATTGGTTTTCGGATCGGTCCTAGGTTGAATGCAGCCGGACGGATGGATCAACCGGAGCAAGCTCTTGCGATTTTGATGACGGAATGTTCAAACGAAGCCCTCGATTTAGCTGACGAATTGGAGAATTTCAACCGAAACCGCCAACAGTTGGAGCAAGCAATTTTTGCGGAAGCGATGGCGATGTTGAAGGATAGTTCCAACGACCCGGTTATCGTGGTTGGTTCGCGATCGTGGCACGCCGGAGTGGTTGGAATCGTTGCCTCCCGCCTGATGCGGATGTACCATAAACCTGCTTTTGTGATTTCGATCGACAAAAATGGGATTGGGAAAGGGAGCGGCCGAAGTATCGCCGGAATTTCATTGGTTGAGGCAATCGGATCGTGTCGAGAACATCTGATCGCAGGCGGTGGACATCATATGGCAGCCGGTTTGAGTATCCACGAGGATTTAATAGGTGTCTTCCGCGAGGACTTCGTGAAATTTGTGGATGAGACTTGCGGTGAGAAGGATCTCGAGGCGAAGGTTCATGTTGATGCTGAAGTTGAGCTCGGGGAACTTTCCCTCGATTTTCTGGCGAGTTACGAACTCTTGCAACCATTCGGTAGTTCGAATCCTCAGCCGGTGTTCATGGCTCGTAATGTTTGGCTCACCGAGCCGCCCAGGCGTCTGAAGAACAACCATCTTCGTCTATTCCTGCGACAAGGATATGACGAACGTGATGCCATTTTCTTCGGCGGGGGAGCCAATGAACTGCCAGATCCTCCTTGGGATATCGCATTTGCGGTTGATCGAAATGTTTTCCGTGGTCGGGTGAACGTGCAGATTAGTATTCAAAATGTGAGGCCTGCGGTCCGAAATGGGAATGAATGCGAATGATTTACTTAAGGGGCTATCGGGCGTTCGAGGTCAGGAAGTCGAAGCGCTAAGGGTGGCCGGAATTGAAAGGGTGGGGGATCTTCTCGACTGGCTGCCCAAACGATATGAGGACCGACGTCGTTTCGACGCCTTTCCAGCTCAAGCAGGTGGTGGTTCGGTTTGTCTTCGAGGTCTAGTGATCGATACCCAACGCAAAGGTTTTGGCGGCAAGGGTTTTTACGAGGCTGTCGTCGAGGACCATGCGGGGGGAGGTTTTTCTCAGGTCACATGCCGTTGGTTTAAGATGCCTTTCCTCCATAAGATCATAGCAGCGGGGCATGAGGTTGTGCTTTATGGGAAGCCTAAGGAAAGCGGAGGGAAAGTGGTGATTGATCATCCAGAATTTGAGGTTGTTTCGGAAGAAGGACGGAGCATTCATCTCGAGCGTATTGTGCCAATCTACAAGAATGTGAGCGGTGTTCCTCAGAGGAGATTGCGGGAGGTCATTTTTGGGGCGCTCGAAGTGGTTGATAGTGTTTCCTTGATTCCGGTGCATGATATCGATCCAACTTATCCCAGAATTGAAGCTTTCCGCGAGGCTCATTTCCCCGGGATATTGAAAGAAGCTGATGCGGCACGGCGCTATTTTGCGAAGGAAGAAATTTTCCTTCAGCAGCTGCGAGTCGTTTGGCGAAGGGCGCGTCATGCAGATTTGAGTGGGCGGATTCTTGGGAAGCGCACGGCGCTTCTCACTGAGTTTTACAATTCCCTGCCCTTTGATTTGACTGGTGCGCAAAAGAGAAGTGTTAAAGAAATCATCGGGGACATGCGGGTGCGGCGACCAATGAATCGGTTGCTGCAAGGCGATGTTGGGAGTGGGAAGACTTTCGTGGCAATGTGCGCAATGCTTCTTGCTGTTGATTCTGGTTGTCAGGCGGCTTTGATGGCTCCGACCCAGATTTTGGCGGAGCAACATCATCTCACCTTTTCGAAATGGCTCTCGCCACTTGGTATTAAGGTGGGCTTAGCAACGGCTGATCGTCGGGAAGATGTGAACACAGCTCAGATAATAGTCGGAACTCATGCACTGCTTTACGACAAAGTGGATTTTGATGATCTCGGTCTGATTGTGATCGATGAACAGCACAAGTTTGGGGTATCCCAGCGAGGAAAACTCATTCGGCGGGGAGTGATGCCCGATGTATTGGTGATGACGGCAACGCCAATTCCAAGAACTTTGACCTTAACGATCTACGGTGATCTTGACGTCTCGATTCTGGATGAGTTACCAGCCGGGAGAGGTAAGATTATCAGCGGAGTGCGTGTGAAACCGAAGGTTACGGAAATGACTAAATTTCTTATTGAGCAACTTGAAGAGGGTCGTCAGGCCTATTTGGTTTATCCGCTTGTGGATGATAGCAAATCGGTAAAAGCAGCTTCGGCTGTTGAGGAGCATCCGAAGTGGAAGAAGCGATTCAAGCACTTCGAAGTCGAATTACTTCATGGCAAGATGCCATCCGACGAGAAGGAAGAGGTGATGAACCGCTTTCGTGACGGTAAATCGGAGGTGTTGGTCTCGACAACTGTCATCGAGGTCGGAGTCGATGTGCCCAATGCCAATGTCATGGTGATCTTTAATGCCGAGCGTTTTGGCTTGGCCCAGCTTCACCAATTACGAGGACGGATTGGACGGGGAGAGCACAAGAGTTATTGTATTCTCGTAACCGATGGTAAAAATCCCGAATCATCTGAAAAACTGAATATTTTGGCTGGGACGATTGATGGATTCAAGATTGCGGAGGAGGATTTGAAGTTGCGTGGGCCAGGTGAAGTTTTGGGAACCCGACAGAGCGGGGCGGGAGGTTTGCGGTTTGTAGAGTTTTTGGCAGACACGTCTATCATTCGGGAGGTGCGTGAAATTGCTGAGAAATTGCTGCGTGAAGATCCAAGTCTCAGACAAAACGTTCACCTAAAAACGTGGCTCTTAGAACAGGCTGAGGTATCAAACCAATAGTCCTCGTAGATTACTGGTGTCTCCTGGCCCGGATCGCGGTGATTTTCCATTGCTCCTGAAGTTCGAGATCAAAGACAAGTTCCCATAATTCAGCTTTCTTCTCGCGAAGGGGCGTTGTCATCGTGATTTCGTCGATTCGAGTGAGCTGAGCTTTATTGCCCATTAGTTGGAGGTCTTCCTCGAGCTTCCTGAAATTTCGTCTGGCTGTCATGGAGTGAAGCAGATCGATTCGACTACAAAGGCCCTCCAACGACATCTCTCTGGGGATCTCGATATTGAATGGAAGCTCCAAGACTTTGAGAGTAATGGGCTCTTCTGTAGAAGTTCTGACTGCCTCATGAACCTCCTGACGGCTTCGGAGTTTTGAGCTGTTATATTCGATAGCGCCGATGAATTGGTCGACTGTCCGGTTGATTTGTTGCTTGGGTTGATTGTAGTGCCAGAAATACCAGCTGATCACCGCGACTAAAATGAGGGAGATGAGCGCGATACGGGTTTTCATCTGGTGTTATCGATTTGGTGCAAGCTGGAAGGTGAATCCTTTTAAATATCCTGTTTCCGGGAGGGTTGCTATAATCGGGTGATCGAGTCGCTGGGAATGGTTGTCAATCATTCGGAGAGTCCGTTTTCCATCAACAGCGGCACTCTTGATACTATCGAGAAAAAGCTCGCGGGTCGCGTGATGGGAGCAACAGAAGGTGGCTAGTATTCCACTCTGATTCAACATATTGAGAGCTCTAAGATGGATTTCCTTGTAGCCGCGCATGGCGTCCTTGACTGTTTTTTTATTTCGGGTGAACGATGGGGGATCAAGAATGATCAGATCGTAGGTTTCATCGTGTTTTCTAAGGAAATCGAAGGCATTAGCAGTGACGGTTTCAATTTGCACTCCAGTCAGTTCGGCATTTTTGGCCGCAGCCGCCGTGGCATCTTCAGAAATATCGACAGCACGGACCGATTGGGCTCCAGCGAGTGCGCATGCAAGGCTGAATCCTCCCTGGTTGCAGAATAGATCAAGGACCTTCTTGCCGGGTGCCAAGCGGGCGACTTTTTGGTAACTGTCCATGATATCGAGGTAGAGTCCGGTTTTTTGTCCATTCGCAGGATCGATTTCGAAGACGGAGTCTTGGTGTGAGACCGTAAAAGGTTTCGGTTGATCTCCGTGAACCATGATAATTTCTTGCTCAAGCCCCTCTGGTCGTCGCATTGAGGAGTCATTACGAAGAGTGATTGATTTGGGTGAGAGGAGTTCAACGAGACAGCTGACGATGAGATCTTTGCGTTGATCCATGGCCAAGGTAGTTGTTTGTAGAACGAGATGCTCCCCATATTGATCGACAATGACGCCTGGGAGGCCATCCGATTCGCTCCAAACAAGTCTTCGGAGGTCTTGCGCAATGGTAAGAGATTCCCGATAATTAACGGCCTGACCAAGTCGTCGTAGAAAAAACTCGGCATCGAGCTTTTGTTTTCTTCGGGAGATCCTACGCGCCACAATTTGTGACTGTGGGTTATAGATTGCCACCCCTAGGGGACGATCCTTGAAATCCTTGAGCGTCACTAGGTCGCCAGGCTCGGGATTTCCAAAAGTTTTTTGGATTTCCGAAGAGTAGACCCACTCGTGGCCGTGGAAAATACGGGAGCGGGGTTTAATGATGAGGCCTGGCATGCGAGAAGAAAAGGGCAGGGAAGCGGGGAGATCAAGACATGGCGTGCCTTTTCGCTTGAACATCTTGGCAATGGGGCCTAACTCCGTGGCGAACTTAATCCTATGGGTCAAAATCTTAAAACTCGCCAGAAGCGCCGCCGCAGAAAACTTTACCTAAAGCGGAAGAACGAACGTATTAAAGCTGGAGCCTCTTCAAAGGCAGCTAAAGCAGACAAGAAGGTTGCTAAGAAAGCTGCCAAGAAGGTTGCTAAGAAAGCTGCCAAGAAAGTTGCTAAGAAAGCTGCTAAGAAAGTTGCTAAGAAAGCTGCTAAAAAGGCAGCCAAGCCAAAAGTGGAGAAGCCCAAGGCAGAAGATCCCAAATCAGAGGGGACTCCCGCCGAAGAGTCCAAGGATTCTGCGGCCGAAAAGTAGGAATAGTCTCTTTAGTTCCAATTTCAAAAACCTGCCAAGCTCCGGCTCGGCGGGTTTTTCTATGGCTATTGGTCGGAATTGAGTGAAGGTTGTGCGGTGTCTAAGGTGTTTATTTCCCTTCTTCTGGTGGCTCTCTTTTTATTAGGCTGCAAAAACGAAGGAGAGATTGCCGTGGAAGAAGCTCCTTTCCCTGTAATCGAGAAGATCCCGCTTTTGGTGATTCATCACAAGAAGAACGGGGATCTTATAAGTTACCTCGCTCTTCAGAAGGTTCCGGCTAATCTGCAAGTTATCGTTGAGCCAGCGGAGGATAATCAGGAACTCTTTGTGACTGTGCTGGGAACGAGACGACATGATCTACTGAAGCGGAGTTTTTCGATCTCCAGTCAAGTCGGGGAGGGCTCCCACGGAAAGGTCACTGTGATCGTGGAAGATAGTCTGGCGGTTAGCATTGACGGCAATGGATTTCATAGCCCGGCTCTCGTTTCGGTGAATTCGCTGGAAGAGATTGAACAGGCTTTGGCTGAAGAAAACATGGCGCCGAAAGGACCTTCGACAATTAGGGTTTCAAATGAAGAGGTTGAGTAATATCAGACTAGAACTAATATTCTCCAAGGTAGGCGGATTGTTGCTTGGACCTGGTCGTGTAAATCAGTAAAAAAAGGCGTTTTCATTCTATTTTCTTGCGTTAGCGTCCTGTGCCGGCAAGGAGGCTTTGAGGCCGCCGGTAGTTTATTATGTCCGAGCAACAGCCACCAGAGATCCCGGGATCGAAAAAGCCAGCCCAGACTCCCTCCGACAAGGGAGTGAATTGGAGAGTGATCATTTTGTTCACCATCGCTTTGGCGATTGTTTTCGTGGCGATTGACGGGGCCAGCGATAGCGATCGTGAAACCTTGGAATTTACGGAGTTCCGCGAGGCAATGCTAGAGGGGCGAATCCTTCAGACGTCCTCGGAAGACTTCAAAAGCGGTAAACTCGAGCTGGTAACTTTCGCTGGTGAGGCTCGCGCTGAGATTACTGGGCGGTTTTCTGAGGATGATGTTCTTGTGAAACAGTGGGACGAGCAGACTCCAATCAAAGCTGTCGTGCAGGTCGATATTGACAGCATTAGCAACGATCTCGACGAGTCATTTGGGGAGAAATTGAATTGGGTGGCTGCAGCGCCTGATCAGGACGGCTTAGCTCAGGAGGTTCCTTTTTCTCAGATCAAAACTCTCCTATCAGAAAACAAACTGGTTCTTGGGAAAGATGTGGAATTTAAGATCTTTCGCGAACTAAATTCAAACGTTGCTACTCTCTACGCGACTAAGGGAATTCCGGAGGGCTTTAGTTCTGAGGAGCTGAAGGAGATGGTGTCGGATGATAAACTTAAGAGTTTTCAGGTCAGGCTAAGCGCAAGCTCACGCGGAAAATTGGAGGCCTTGATCGACTCAGGTATTTCCACGCGAAGTCAGGATAACACTTTTGGTAAAATTATGATGAGCCTTCTCCCGGTGCTTCTCCTAATCGTCCTGATTTTCTTTCTTTTCAGACACCAGATGAAGTCGGCCGGTCGTGGCGCGATGAGTTTTGGAAAATCCAAGGCGAAGCTTCTGACAATGGACCAACAGAAGGTGACCTTTAAAGATGTTGCTGGAATCCAAGAGGCAAAAGAGGAGCTTTTTGAAATTGTCGATTTTCTTCGTGATCCCCGGAAGTTTCAGGCTCTTGGTGGAACGATTCCGAAAGGAGTTCTTATGGTTGGGCCTCCAGGAACTGGTAAGACTCTTTTGGCTCGAGCGATCGCCGGTGAGGCCGACGTCCCGTTCTTCTCGATTAGTGGTTCTGACTTCGTGGAAATGTTTGTGGGTGTTGGCGCTAGTCGGGTCCGCGATATGTTTGAGCAGGGGAAGAAGCATGCCCCGTGCCTTGTTTTCATTGATGAAATTGATGCTGTCGGTCGCCACCGTGGACACGGAATGGGAGGCGGTCACGACGAACGGGAGCAAACCTTGAATGCGCTTCTTGTTGAGATGGACGGTTTTGATACCCAAGAGGGTGTCATTATTATTGCCGCTACGAACCGTCCAGACGTTTTGGATCCAGCCCTTCTTCGCCCTGGTCGTTTTGACCGTCAGGTAACAGTAGCTCTCCCCGATGTTAAAGGACGGGAGCAAATTCTCGGGGTTCACACCAAGAAAATCAAACTAGCTGCTGGAACGGATCTCGGTGTTATCGCGCGTGGAACCCCCGGATTTTCAGGGGCTGAGTTGGCAAACCTCATCAACGAGGCTGCTCTTCTTGCGGCTCGTAAGGAAATCAAGGCGGTTACTCTTGCTGAGATGGAAGAGGCCCGTGATAAGGTTCGTTGGGGCCGCGAACGGCGAAGTCTGGCGCTCTCGGATAAGGAGAAAAAGAATACTGCCTACCACGAGGCTGGGCATGCTATTTTGAATGAGATTTTGGATTACACCGATCCACTTCATAAAGTCACGATCATCCCGCGTGGTCCATCGCTCGGATCTACCATGTTCCTCCCGGATGAAGATAAGTTTAACTATCGTAAGAATGAACTTCTTTCGCAGCTAATCGTTCTCATGGGAGGACGTGTTGCCGAGGAAATTATTTTCGGAGATGTGACCAACGGCGCGATGGGAGACATTCGAATGGCGACGAATCTTGCTCGCAAAATGGTTTGTGAGTGGGGAATGAGTACAGACTTGGGAATGGTTGAGTATGGCGATGGTGGAGGAGGGGGCTTCCTCGCCCGCGATATGATGAGCCAGTCTAAAAATTACTCGGAAGACACAGCTCAAAAAATTGATAATGAAATCAAGGATTTTATTGATCATGCCTACAAAGAGGCCGAAAGACTTCTCAACAAAAATCGGACTTTGCTCGACAAAATTTCGGAGGCTCTTTTAGAGTTTGAGACATTAGACGCGCAGCATATCAAGGATCTCATCGAGCATGGCGAGATGAAGGATCCACCAAGGCCACCAGAACCGCCGGAGATCCCTGATGACATGCAGAAAGAGAAAGCTCCGGAGTCGACCGAGGAAGAAAATCGGGGTGACGATGGTGCGTTTATATCGGCCTTCAGTTAATTTTTTTCGGGAATCAAGTTTCTCGAACACACACTCAAAAAGTAATTATGGAAAATGTTGTTATTATTGGAACCGGCTGTGCCGGTTGGACCGCTGCTATCTACACGGGTCGCGCTAATCTGGAGCCTCTTGTCCTTTCGGGGACGCAGCTTGGCGGCCAGTTGACGACAACGACCGAGGTCGAAAACTTTCCGGGTTTTCCTGACGGAGTTATGGGGCCGGAATTAATGGGTCGCATGCAACAGCAGGCGGAAAAGTTTGGGGCCAAGGTTGAATACAAAAAGGTTAACGAAATTACCAAGAATGAGGACGGATCCTTCGCTCTCGAAACAGACCAAGGGACGGTTCAGTCAAAGACTGTCATCATTGCCACCGGAGCTGCTCCTCGCTACCTAGGCTTGGAAAACGAAATGAGTCTAGTGGGCCATGGAGTGACGTCGTGTGCGACTTGCGACGGGGCATTCTATCGTGATGTCCCAGTCGCTGTGGTTGGTGGAGGGGACTCAGCCTGTGAGGAAGCTAATTTCCTGACTCGCTTCGCATCGAAGGTTTATCTCATTCATCGTCGTGACGAACTCCGAGCTTCAAAGATCATGGCCGATCGTGTTCTGGCCAATGAAAAGGTCGAGCCCGTTTGGGATTCTGGAATCACTGAGTATCTCACAGATGACGAAGGTGAGGTTCGTGCTGTCAATCTTGAGAATCTCAAGACCGGAGAAAATTCTGAGTTAGAAGTAAAGTGCGTCTTCGTAGCAATTGGTCACGTTCCAAACTCTCAGTTTGTTGGTGATCTGGTTGATCTCGATGAAAATGGTTACGTTCTTCAAAATCCTCACAGTACAAGCACGAAGACTCCGGGGCTTTACGCTGCGGGTGATGTCGCTGACCATATTTATCGTCAGGCAATCACGGCTTCCGGGCAAGGGTGTGCTGCTGCGATTGAGGCAGAGCGATATCTTTCCGATGCCGACAAGTGAAAGCGGCTTCGATAACAATTTAGATTAGGATCCTAGGCCTGCGATCATTTTGGTGAACCACGCGGCACCCTCTTCTAGATCGGAAATATGGATGAATTCATCTGCGGTGTGGGCTTGGTCGATGGATCCGGGTCCGAGGCAAATTGCTGGAATTCCGGCGGCCGATAAATGAGCGGCATCAGAAAACCAGGGTGCTCCGACGAGTTTGAGATCTAAATGAATTTCCTGAAGTTTCACGAGCCAGGGATGGTTGGCAGGCATGGACATGGGTGGCGATTCCGCGCTGTGTGTTAATTTAACGTTATTAAGATGTCGTTTTAGAATTTCGCTTGCGGGTTCATCTTTCACCAAGGCGGGCACTGTTCTAATATCGAGGGTAGCGGTTGCCTGTGCTGGCACAATATTAGCGCGTGTTCCTCCCGAGATCATTCCAACATTCATGGTTGATTGACCCAGAACAGGGTGGTGAAAGCCCGAAAGATTTCTAAGAAAAGAGCTCTGGAGATCTTCTACTTCTCTGAGAAGTTTAAGAATAGCGTTTTCGCCGAGATGAGGTTGTGATGCGTGGGTGGCTGTGCCTATTGCCTTTACTGTGGCCCAAAGGCAGCCTTTGGTGCAATATACGGCTTCGAGAGAAGTCGGCTCACCAGCAACTGCGAAATCGTATTGGTGTGCGTGGTTTTTGGCAAAGTGCCGAGAACCTGGTTGCCTCGATTCTTCGCCCATAAATCCGACAAAATCGACTGCTATGGGGAGCTTTTCCAAAAGGTGGGCGTTTTCGCGAAGCCCCCAGAGCATTGCCGCCATTGGACCTTTGGTGTCGGAGGTCCCCCGTCCGTGAATTTTACCGTCACTGATTGAGCCGGAAAAAGGATCAATCGTCATTCCGGAAACGCCAACGGTGTCAAGGTGAGGCCCAAGAAGGATTCGAGGGCGGCCTTCGGAGCCCGGAGCTCGAGCAATTAGATTGGGTCGTCCTGGTTCGACTTCTTCGAAGATGGAATTGAACCCGTATTGTTGAAGAAACCCGGAAACTAGGACGGCAACCTCTTCTTCTCCACCCGGGGACACTCCGGGATCCCCATCTGGATTAACCGAGGGGATTTGGACGAGGGCCTCGAGAAGTTCGACTACAGAGTGCACTTACGAGATCCTAAGAAACCAAATGCTAATGTGGAAGTTTTTCGTCTTGGCAATCAGGGACTGTTTTGGTGATGATAGTCGAATGAAGAACCGTTTAACGCTCGGCATCGCGCTCATGCTACTCGCCAGTTTCGTATTTGTCAGTTTCGCCGCCAAAAAAGACAACGAAAAAGAGGAAAATGTTGTCAGGGTGTTGATCATTGATGGTCAAAATAATCATAACTGGAAAGAGACGACCCCGGTTCTTGAAAAAATCTTTGGAAGTAACGGACGCTTTTCACTAGATGTTAGCACCAGTCCGGGAAATAAGGCCGCAAAGGAAGAGTGGGATAAGTGGAGCCCCGAGTTCCATAAGTATGATGTCGTGGTGAGCAACTACAATGGTCAGATGTGGCCCGGGGAAGTGCGCACCTCATTCGTTGATTTTGTGAAGAATGGTGGAGGATTTGTTGTGGTGCACGCGGCAGATAACGCGTTTTCAATGTGGCCCGAATACAATGAAATGATCGGCCTTGGCGGCTGGGGAGGGCGTAACGAGAAAAGCGGTCCTTACGTTTATTACAAAGATGGTAAGGAGGTTGTCGATAAATCCAAGGGAAGAGGTGGAAATCATGGGCCTCAGCACGAGTTTGTGATTACAAACCGCGCCAATGATCACCCGATCACCAAGGGGATGCCCCAAGAGTGGTTACATGCCAAAGATGAGCTTTATGACATGCTTCGGGGACCTGCTAAAAATATGAAAGTTCTTGCGACCGCTCCAAGTGATAAGACGAATCGCGATGAGCCTATGCTCATGGCTCTTAACTATGGAAAAGGCCGTGTTTTTCACACAACGCTAGGACATGCTAATTACTCAATGCAGTGCCGAGGATTCTACGATACCCTTCTAAGAGGTACTGAGTGGGTTGCAGGTAAAGAGGTGACGGTTGCCTGGTCCAAGGATTTCCCTACCAAAGAAAAGGTTACTCCAGTTAAGTGAGCTTACGCTGCCCCAAGCGTGGCATAGCTTTTTGCCGTTTGGGGCATGAATTTTTTCTTTTTTAGTCAATGACGGTTCCTGGTGGTGCCGTCCTTCTTCCTTTGCTTGGCGCGGTGCTGCATCCGCTTTTGGGGTGGTGTATTCAGAAAGGGACGGCTCATGGAGTCCGGTTATCGGTCATCGTTGCTATCGCAAATTTAGTCACGGGACTCATTTTTCTCTCATGTCTTCATCCAACCGGGGGGTGGGAAATTTCTGGTAGAGATTGGTGGGCGATCGGAAATGGCGGTTTCTTTTTTTTGGGACAATGGTTTTCCATCCAATCGGTGAAGACGGGTGATCTTGCGGTTCATTCTTCCGCCTTGGGGATGAAGGTGTTGATAGTGGGATTCTTTTCTATGCTGGTGGGGCTTGAAACGAGCTCATGGAGTTTGGTTTGTGGGGTCATCTTAGCAACGATAGCGGTCTTCCTTGTCTCTGGAGGGAGTGCGGAAGGTTGGCGGACGCATCGCGTAACGGTAGGTCTCACTTTGGTGGCTTGCCTATTTTTCGGCATTAATGATTTTTTAACCGGTTGGCAGAGCCGTGAAATTGGAGCAGCGCGCTGGCTCATTCTGATGATGGGAACCAGTGGAATTATTTCAATTGGTCTGTTATTACCTTGTAGAGGACAGGTGGCGATGTTGGCTAGGAACCCGTGTATTACTGCTGTTGTGGTTGGAGCGGGGGTTTTGCTTGGACTGCAGGCCCTTGTCGTGAATCTGGCATTCAGCAGATATGGACAGCCAACTTTAACTAATGTTGTTTTTAGCACTCGAGGGCTGATGGCGGTTCTTTTCCTCTATTTCATTGGGCGTAAGAGCGATCCACGTTTTGTAAGGAAACAGAGTGCAGGTGGGGTCTTGATGGTGATTGCTCTGGCGATCGTGCTGGGAGCATAGAAAACCAACTCTTTATCTAGGGGGTGAGAGTGTTCTCTAAAAAGGGAGATGAGGGTCGACTGCTCGTGGCCCCATGATCGGAGACGACTTCGGCTATTCTTCTTCGGTGCCCCCGAGAGTGACGTTGATCTTATACTTATTCTGGAGGTGGGAGTGGGCTTTGCTAGCTTGGCCGGATTTTGGGTAGCGTTTGCAAGTCAGTTGAAAGGTGCGAATCGCCTTTTCCTTGTCCTTTGCCTCTTCGTAGGTGTAACCGATCTGTAAACTCGCCTCAGGTGCTGACTTCTCTAGAATCTTAATCTGATTGTAGAGTGTAATGGCCTCTTGGTGCTCCTCAATCTTTCGATGGCAATTAGCCATCGCAAAGTAGTTCGCGGGAAATCGATCGATTTGACGATAGCAGGCGATCGCTTTTTTCCAGTCCGATTGTGTTTCGTAACATCCAGCAATCAACCAGAGGTATTCGCCCGAATTATCTCCGTCGATTTCGATGATTTCACGATAGCAGGCGATCGCTTTTTCCCAGTCGGATTGGGTCTTATAACAACCGGCTATCGTCAAAAGATATTTAACAGAATTATCTTTATCGATTTCGATGATTTCACGATAGCAAGCGATCGCTTTTTCCCAGTCAGGTTGACTCTCATAACAACTGGCAATATTCAAAAGATATCCGACAGAGTTATTTCCGTCGATTTTTATGAGCTTCCGGTAAATTGTGATAGCCGCTGCAACTTTTTTCTCCTCAAGTGACATCGCTGCAAGATTTTTGAGACCTGCTAGCTGATCTTCAAATTCGCCATAGATTCTTCGAGCTTCGTTCCTTCGGTCTCGCGACTTATACCATTGCGCCATCGTTCCACGAAGACTGTCATTCATACCAAAACGCTCTCCAATCTCACGATAGATTTTCATAGTTTCGCTATGACGG
>JAQWSX010000137.1 GCA_029242935.1 Akkermansiaceae bacterium | reverse complement strand
TCCAGGAAGAAAAGGGTTAAGCGCGAAGATGGTGGCTTCCTCCTCTACCTTCCATCCGATCACGCCCAATATCCGACAAGTTGATGTCTTCGGTGGTTATACTGCGGCAGCTGGCCATGCCTTTGCCAATTCAGACAACTTCCCTGAATCGTGGCGCGGGAAGCGGGCCTTCGTAGCAGGACCAACCGGGAATCTACTCGGGATGTTTGAGACGAGCCGAAATGGCGCAGGATATCAGTCAAAGAACGCATTTCAGCTAGTTGCTTCAGCTGATGAATGGTTTTCTCCTGTTGCGGCTGAGGTGGGTCCTGATGGGAATCTTTGGATTTCGGACTGGTATAATTTCATCATTCAACACAATCCTACCCCAAATGATAATCGTGGTGGATATGCTGCCAAGAATGGGAAAGGGAACGCGCATATTAATCCAAACCGAGATCGTCAGCATGGGCGAATTTATCGCTTGGTTTGGGACAAGGCTCCCGATTCGGAAATAAAATCACTGGCAGGAGCTTCCAATGAGGAATTGCTCCGGGCATTGGGTGACTCCAACCAATTTTGGCGACTCACCGCGCAAAGACTTCTAGTGGATGGAAAGAAGATCGAGGCGGTTAGATCGCTGCGAGCTCTTGTCGGGAAACCTGGGATTGGTGCCATTCATGCGCTTTGGACTCTTGATGGATTAGGAAAGTTGGATGCTGACACTCATCGTAATGCCTTGCTCTCAACAAATCCTGTTCTTCGTCGTAATGCGGTGCGTGCTCTACCATTGGACGATTCAGGAGTGGACCTCATTTTTCAATCTGGAGTCATTAACGATTCCGATCTCACGACTCGTCTTGCTGCTTTTGTGGCCTTGGCGCAATTCCCGACAAGTGAGCCTGTTAAAAATGCGGTCACCTCTCTTGGGAATGATGAAGTGAATCAAAAAGATGAATGGTTATCGGCGGCTCTCGATGCGGCAGGAAAAAAACATCAGGCTGAAGCCTTTTCTGATTTGGAGTATCAAGAGTCGAATGAGAATTTGTTGGAGAATGTGAACTGGGAAGTTTCCATTCATAGTGGAAATGGGGCTCAACATCTAAGGCCCACTAAAGAAGGTAACAAGGGGGGCAAGTGTCTTAAAATTGAATCAAAAAAGCCGACTGATACTTCGTGGGGAGCCGAGGTTAAGGTGAAAGCAAATACTCGATATCGTTTACGAGGTAAGATTAAGACAGAGGGAATTCAAGGTGGAGGATTGGGCGCGCTTTTCAATGTGCATGAATTGCAAAGTCCTGAGAGAGTTAAGACTAAGGCGCTTCGTGGAAAGAAGGATTGGACCGAGGTTTCGATTGATTTCAATTCTTTGGGAAGGAAGGAAATCACCATCAATGCGCTCTTTGGAGGGTGGGGGCAGTCCACTGGAACCGCTTGGTTTGATGAGATCGAGCTGAAAGAATTAGTGGCTATCCCTAAAATCCCGACGGATCTAAAATTGCGCCCGGGTGATGCCACACGAGGAAAGAAGTTATTCAATACTCATCCGGTGGCTGCCTGCAGCCGTTGTCATGTGGTTGGAGGAAAAGGTGGTGTGATTGGCCCCGCATTGGATACGATTGCCGCGAGAAAAGGGCCTGACTATATTAAACGATCTTTGCTGGAGCCAAATGCCGAAATCGCCGAGGGCTATCCCTTGAAGGTTTCTCCGATGCCACCTATGAATCTGCTTTTAGAGCCTCAGGAAATCGAGGATATCCTAGCTTATCTACAGACTTTGAAATAACTGAACTGCGCTGTCAGGAATTTGCCTTTGGAGAGAAGAGAAGCCAGTGTTGGGAGAATCGGGTAGGGGAGAAAAGTGGTGGCCCACCGACGTGCTCCAGTAGCCCTCAGCCAATGCTGTGAGTTCACGCCACTATCAGATCTTCCCTTGCTGCTGCCTCACCAGTTCCCTCCTGTAGGCCTCCTCTGCCAAGAGATCTTCCCGGGCGTCGATCGAGTAAAAGATAAACCCCAACGCCCTCCGGCTGCGCGTCGCCGATAAATTCCCTCCGGCCCGGTGGATCGTCAGCGCATGGTGCGCCAGCAGATCGCCCGGCGCAGCCGGCATCGCCTCCTCCGCTGCAAGGTCTTCTTGCCGCCCAAAATCCGTCATCCCTTGCGAAAACCCCAACGTCCCCGTCCGCCCGTGCTCCCGCATCCCCGTCCGGTGCGAACCTTTCACATACCGCACACACCCGTTCTCCTCGTCGACCTCCTCCAGTGCCATCCACATCGTCAACGCATGTGGCGGGTTCAGCTTAAAATAGAACCCGTCCTGGTGCGGCGGCGTCGGTTGACCACCGGCGGCCGGCTTGTTGAAATACTGCAGATTTTTTCCGACCACCTCGGTTCCCAATAAAGTCTCCGCCAGCCGCTGCGGCTTGTCCGCAAAGAATTCTCCGAACCAAGCATCGTGCTCATGCATCCGCTGTAGCTGCTTCAAGGTCGCCAGGTCATCCTTGTTCTCGTAAAAAACATGCTCGGCAGGCAATCCGGGTATCACCTCAGCAACATACCGCTCGACCTCCCGCAGGCACGTCGCCACTTCACTCCTCGACAAAAATGATTCAACGGCCACAAATCCATCTCGTTCAAACCGCTCACGGCTACTCATGGCTCGAAACTTCTACTCGAAAAAACCCTTTCTCCTTGGTTCCCGTATGCAAAAACTTAAGGGTATCATCGTTCCCGGTGATCGGCACCCCAACTTGTCGCCACGGGTCTTCACTACCTAAGTCCGCCGACTCAAAAAGCGTATAGCTACGCTGCGCTGAACTCTTGGGAACCGTGATTGCCAGCCACCCATCAAGCGTCTCGCGGATCGCCCCGATCCCAAAAGCAGAAGTCGGATCCACTGGGCTCGTACCCGCCAAAAATTCGTCGAGGTTCGACCTCGAATCACGATCCTCGTCACTGCTTGCTTCCGCCGAAATAAGATTCTGAAAATATCGGAACTCCCACGCATCCGACATCCCGTCCTCGTCGGCATCTGCACCCGGCGGCAGATAGGCACCACTCTGGTCATAATAGACTGAGTCGATCAGAATATCGTAACCATCCCCAAGGCTTCCCCCGGTGCTGTCACCAATGATCAGCCGGCTGTCGTTGTTTGTAAAATCGTAACCGATACCCTCGAGGACCGTTAGTCGCTCGCCGTCTCGCCAGACGTGATACCTCCGGTCTTCCTTCACGTGCGCGACGCGGAAAGTATGAAACTCCCCGTCGTTGTTCGTATGCGCAACATCGAATCCGCCCCCCGTAGCCCCCCGCGTCCGCCCGTCGTAGACCTCGATCAGGATCAGGTCACCATCCACCCCCAGCCAGAACACAAATCCGTTCGGCGCCGCATTTACCTTGATGCGCATTTCGAGTGTCCAGTCCCCATCGTTCCCTTTATTCCACCCACTCGCCGTCCCCTCCAGCCAAGACGCCGCCCCACCTCGATGCAAGCGTCGTAAATCCGTCAGATCTCCCTCCAATACCTCACTCGTCGCCGCCGCTGTCACCTCCGTCCAACCATTGACGAACCTGGAGCCATTAAAAATCTCGTCCCCTTCGAAGCTGTGGCTAAAGCCCGCCACTGCTCTCTCTAGCACTGGCGCTCTCGACACGGCGGCCACCGCAACCGCCGGCGTCTCCAAAAGACCTAGGCTAGCCGCAACTCGCTCCCCCACAAATTGTTCGCCTACCGTATTCGGGTGCACGGTATCATGGGTCATCGTCACTGGATCGAACCCCGAACTCGTATCCGCCACCCACACCGGAGAGGTCGCAGAAATAGCGTTCTTTGCCGCAGAAAGACCCGCGAGCAACACGTTTAATGCCTTGATCCGGGACTGAAGGCCTGGCGTGCTCTGGTCCGTGTGCAAGACCGTGCACACGTGGATGCGGATGTTAGGGTTACTCGTTCTCAATTGGTCGATCATTAATCCGATATCATCCCGGACCTGCTCGGCTGACGCTCCGTCTGCAAGGTCGTTGATCCCGATCATAATCACCACCGTATCCGGCGTGTAAGTTCCCCCGGTATTCCCAGTCCCTGAAGCCGAAGGATCCGGATAGTTTACAAAATTTCCTGCGCTCCCCAGCGCGTAGCGTTGCGGGGAACTTTGTCCCGTCCAGTTCAAAATCGTCCCCTCACCACGGTTCGCCCCACGCCTCTCCGGGGGCAAAGCGCTCCGTCCGTTGATCCAAAACGCCCGCCATCCCCAGTGTCCTTCGTGGGAGTTGGCAAAAGTTTTACCACGGTAATCCTGGGTCGATGTCGATAGGTCCTGAGACTGGTAAGCACCACTCACCGAGCCGCCGAAAGCGTAGCTCGCCCCCCGGTCCACCAAGTGTTTGAATACCGCATACCGGTAACTCCCTTGCCCCGCACCTCCCTGCGTGATCGAGTCGCCGACAAAAACCAGTTTCCCATAACTCGGTAGATACAATCCCGCTCTCATGATGGCCCCCGCATACCTTTCTCCCACCGTGATCTTCGCCGCCTTATTGAAATGCAGCGAATCGTGTAGCCGCGGCTGCTGATCCAAGTTGTCAAAATAGTGCACCCGCGCATCCCGAGCTGCCAGCGCCGCTTGCTTCGCCCTTACTAAATCACGGTTCCCGCCGGCCGCGGCTACTCCACCGATGAACCCCTGCATCGACTCTGCTGATGGAAGGTCGGCTCGCAAGTTATCCAAAAGCTGAGAAAACTGCGTATCCGCAATCGCCGCCTCCGCCCGAGAGTCACTTTCTCCCTGCAGGTACATCAACCCGATAATTTCAAATGTGTGCCCGTCATCCGTCAACGCGTCTGCCGCCCGTCCCACCGTATCCACGACCAGCTGATACATATGCCCACGATCCGCCTTTGACCAGAGCCCGTTCCCACCACCCCCGCGGCTGACTTTGATGATCCCAAAATGACGCATACTCGCGCGGTA
>JAQWSX010000133.1 GCA_029242935.1 Akkermansiaceae bacterium | reverse complement strand
AAAACAGAAAAAGAAAGCGGTTCTCAAAAGTGAAAAAGACGGAACCAACACCAATACCGAAGCTTTTCATGACAATGCCATTATCCCTTATCAGGGAATCCTGATCTCTGAACTCACACCAGATCAGAAGGCCGCATTTCTGAGGCTCACTGGCCTCTGGATCGGAAATCTCAAGGAAGGCCACGCCAAAGTGAAGATGGAGGAAATCGAAAAACACCTCGACCGCACCCGCTTTGCATGGATCGGCAAGATGAAGGAAGACTCAGTTTTCTACTATCGCATTCACAGCCCGGTCGTCCTCATCGAATTTGATCACCAACGCCCCATCGCGCTGGGTCGCAGCCGCACTGCGACCCGCCAACATATTCACGCCACCGTGCGCACCCCGAACGGAAATGATTACGGTAAGGACCTCCTGAAACAACATCTGCACGACCATCATCATCCGAAAAAATAAAAATTCCGCGCGGGTGGATGCTGACTCCGATGGGATGATCACGCGTGAGGAGCTGGAATGGTTCGGGGAATAAGATTCTCTATGCCGCGGGAAAGACGGATTTCTGAATTCCGAACCCGAGTTCGCTGGTGAAACTAGAGCGCCTTAAGATAGGCCACGCTCTCCTTAATGCTTGCGATGGGATCAGGCGATTGGTCCTGTTCCACATGACAGTGGACAACTCCCGCAGCCTTGGCGGCCTCGATGATCGGCTCCATGGGAATGATACCATTCCCCAACTCCTTGAATGCTTCCTTAGGAAGCCCGCCATACATTGGAAGCTTCAACCCTTTCTTGATGTCCTTAAGATGAAGTTG
Organism: Akkermansiaceae bacterium; assembly: GCA_029242935.1. Taxonomy (GTDB): domain Bacteria; phylum Verrucomicrobiota; class Verrucomicrobiia; order Verrucomicrobiales; family Akkermansiaceae; genus SW10. The sequence continues at coordinate 5,149 of JAQWSX010000133.1, read as the reverse complement.
TGAGATGCGCCCACTCAACCCTTTGATCAGACTTACCGGATCAAGGTCTGCTGCCCTCACCCAAAAAACATCTACCTCAAACATCATCTCGTCGCCGAACTCTTGCACAAAGATGTCGTAACCAGTCGACTCTTCCATCGGCTGGAATTCAAAGGAATGATTATGGTAGGCAAGTTGGATTTCGGCCTCCTTCGCAATCACGGCAGCTTTATTGAGATTCCCCGCCACCCGTTTGTAATCATCAAGAGTCTTTCGATCTTTGTCGTGAAGGTAGGGCACTACCAAATGTGAAAGCCCGGCGCCTTTTGCCTTATCAATGATTTTTTTGAAGTCGGAGAAACCCTCATCGGTCGGATTCACGGCAGCCTCCCAATCAAAGTGGATGGAATGAACATCGAGCCCCAAATCCTTCGCCACCTTGACCATCTCCTGTCCGCCGGGAAATCCATAAGGCTCCACCTGCTGATAGCCCGCATCGGCTACCGCCTTCAGTGTTCCTTTCAAATCTACCTTGAGCTGATCCCGCAAGGTGTAAATCTGCAGGCCAATATTTTTGCGATACACATTGTCGCCAGCCAGCGCCAGCAGGCTCTGAGTGGATCCCGCCATAATGGAAGCGGAAGCGGAAGTGCGAAGAAAAAATCTGCGTCTCATTCGGGAAAATAAGATCATAGTTCCCCCGCTTGATCCACCTTTAAGATTGAAGAGCTTTTAACAGCTCATGGCGTCCATCCCGCATTATAATGATATCTTTACGGTTCCTTATCCTCGCCGGGTAAAGCCGGCGAAGAATCATTATTCGTTGTCTAAACCTAGCGAACCGACTCTTCCAACTGCTCAAGCCGGCTTTCGATTTGCTTCATGCTTTCACGAATCGCCTTTATCGCCTCCAACGTCTCCTTCTTGGATGGAGACTGTTTCGCAGCACCCTTAGGCTTTGATTTTGCCGTCATCTTAATTTCAAGAAGCTCGACAATCTCATCTGCCGGAATGGCATATGTCTTAGTGCGCCCCGCCCGGGAGACATTCACGCCAATGCACTTTCCATTGAGATTAAAAAGCGGGCCGCCACACAACTCGGGAGGAAGAGGAATATCGTGCTGGATGACATCGGGATACCCTCCAGTTTTTTCGGAGAGCCGCCCAAGTGAGAGCTTCATGCGAGGGTCATTTTGGACATTATCGCGCATTTTTCGTTCCTTCAAAGTCACCTTCAATTTCCCCGGCTCACCCTCGCGGAGATAACCAACGCGGACTTCCTCGCCAGCCTTCCGCCCACGAATCAACCCGCCAAACGAAATGGGGTCTTCCACCTTTTCGTCGTCCAAACTCGTGATAACATCGTTCTCTTTCAATCCGGCTTGTTCGGCTGCTCCGCCAGAGACAAGTCGGGCAATGAGCACTCCTCCCTCGCCCTCAGCCGCTTGGATTCCAATGAACCCGACCTTCGACATGGCGCGACCAGGAACGCTGAGAAGTCCAATCCCGAGCGGCTCACTCTCCACTCCGCTTGCTGTCAAAATAGAACCAAGCGCAGGTTCTTCGATTTGAAAACGAACCGAACGTAGGTTTTTGGCATCAATCTTAAGAAGAGCCAGATCACGCTGTGGAAAGCGCTTTAACACCTTCGCCTCATACTCTTCCCCTCCAAGCTTGACTGCCAACTTTCCTTCATCGGTTTCAGCATTTTTAGTCAAAATTCGCCCATTGGCTGAGATCACCGTCCCAAGAGCAGCAAGTTTCCCATCGACCGTGACTAAAGCAGTCACTCCAAGATTCTTTTTCATCACCGGCTCCAAAGCTTTCAGTGATGAAGCGAAAAACTCGTCACCACCTCCGCCCATTGCTCCCGGAGCAATTTGACCTCCACGTTTCTGAAGTTCTTCCATCAATTTCTCCATTCCGCCCATCTTTTCAACCAAGTCTGGAGTCAGCTCCATACGACCGTTATTTTTCGCTGCGTCCTTGAGTAAGTTCTCGAGTAGATCCTCGAGCGAAGGCTTTTTATCTTCTTTCTCCGTAGATTCTTCTTTGGCTTCGGCCTTTTCCTTTTCGGGGGCAGGCTTTGTCTCTCCTTTTTGTTCCCCTTTTTCCAGCGGCGCCTTTTCCTCTGATAACTCATCCGGAGCTTTCTTCGGATCCATCAAGTCCTTCAACTTGATCAACGTAGCCTTCCCAGATTTCTCTTCTCCATCGCGTCGGTAGACAAAACTCACTTCATCTCCAGCCTTAAATTCACCCACCAATTGGATCAGACCGTCGGGCTCTGAAACTTCTTGATCATTCACTTTGATGATAAGGTCACCACCTCTCAGGCCAGCATTTTCGGCAGGGGAATTCGGAACAACCTCCGTCACCAAAACTCCACCTTCACCGTCACCTAATTGCACCCCGAGCATCGGGCGATCGGGCGACTGAACTGGCTGGGGGTTGCTATTGAAACGCCTTCCACTTGTCTTCCCTTCCTTCAACTTGTCCCACTGGCTAAGATACACATCGATAGGAACGTGGCGATTCTCGCTCAGAGTCATTCCAATGTTGGAGTGAATGCCAATAACACGCCCCTCCACATCGAACAGCGGACCACCCGAATCACCACCAACCACAGCGGTATCAGTGACCACAAAATCGGTATTTGCCAGCACCCGCCCCAAACGGACTGGGGGCTTACGCGTTGGATCAAATCCGCCCGAATGGCCCACTGCCACCGTCCACTGATTACGCCGCAAGCCTTTGCTTTCGCCAGTCGAAACAAAGGGATAATTGCCTTCATCCGTAATTTGAACCATCGAGGCATCGCGATCATAATCTGCGCCAAGGATTTCTCCCGTCTTTCTCGTCCCGTCGGGGAAAATGACAATCACCCCGTCCGGCATACTAGAAGTCACGTGAGCGGCAGTCAGAATTAGACCATCTTCGCTGACCACAACTCCACTTCCCGATCCCCGCCCGTCTCTGGAGACGAGGCAAACCGTCGCTGGCTGCGCCTGCCTGGACATATCGACGATCTGACGGTCCAGTTTCTGAAGTTCCTTAAAGTTCTTAACATTCGGAGCTGATTTAAACTCCGCCCCAGCATCCGGCCCCTGCGCCCATATTGGCAAAGTGGCTAGGGACAACGAAGTCAGGAGAGCGCCTATTAATTGAGTCAATTTCTTCATTTGTAGGAGAGTCTTACTCTCGAAAAGCGATCTTGGCGCATCATTTGTGTGCCAAATTACAAATCAAGGACTCCTCCCCCCTCGTCATCTCGTCATCATATCAACGTTCATCGGAGTAATTATTCTGATTATGCCTTCCCCAGTGACGGTAATTCCCACACTCGATGCCTGAATGATCGGGAATCACCTTGGAGGGCCTGTCGAGATCCACGAGAGGTTTGCCACTTTTTGCCGCCTTCCCTGACATCCGCACAAGAATGAAAAAGGCTTCTAGCAATATTATTGGTATAAAGTCCGAGGAAACCCGCAATAATTACGGCGAGAAGAACGTTAAAAAAGCCCTCATTAAGGAAAACCGATGGGGGGTTCTCACCCATTTCACCAATGCCAATTCTAGAGTGAACTGACCTCCACGGATCTTCCTTCGAGCGCTTAGCACTGTCGACCCTATCTCCTTGCCACCAATTTCTCGATATCCTAATCTAGCCAAACCCTCAGATCATGCGTTTGCTCCTCTCTCTATCGCTCATCTCCCTTATTCCCTTTTCTGGCAATGCCGTCGAGGAATCGTCAAAGCCTGTCAGCTTTTATCAAGATATTCGCCCAATTTTTCAGGCGAACTGCGTCGGTTGCCACCAGCCCTCTAAGGATAATGGTGACTATGTCATGACCGACTTCCAACGCCTCTTGGCCGGAGGGGAAGATGCCATCGCGATCATTCCGGGCAAACCAGATGAAAGCCACCTAATCAAAGAAATCACTCCTGATGCTGATGGCGACGCTGAAATGCCCAAAAAAGACGATCCACTTCATGAAGTTGAGATCGCGTTGATCCGTCGTTGGATCCAGGAAGGGGCAAAAGATGACACTCCTGAGAACGCGCGTCAGCGATATGATCAAGATCACCCGCCGGTTTACACCAAGCCACCTGTCATCACTTCCCTCGACTACTCACCCGACGGATCTCTCTTAGCAATTTCAGGTTTCCACGAGGTCCTTCTTCAAAAAGCCGATGGCTCCGGCGAAGTTGCCCGATTGGTAGGCCTCTCCGAGCGCATCGAATCCGTCCGCTTCTCTCCCGACGGAACAAAACTTGCCGTGACCGGAGGACTTCCCGGCCGCATGGGCGAGGTGCAAGTCTGGGACGTCTCCAAAAAAGAGCTCATCCTCTCAGCTCCGGTTACTTTTGATACCATCTATGGTGCCGCGTGGTCGCCCGATGGTTCGAAAATCTCTTTCGGGTGCTCCGACAACAGCGTTCGCGCGATCGACGCCAAGACTGGCAAACAAGTGCTTTTCCAAGGCGGCCACAATGGTTGGGTTTTTGACACCGCCTTCAACCCGAAAGGTGATCACGTCGTCTCAGTCAGTCGCGATATGACCGCTAAGCTCACTGAGCTGGCGACTCAACGCCTTATCGATAACATCACCTCCATCACCCCAAATGCCCTCAAGGGAGGAATGGCCGCCGTGGTAATGCATCCCACTCGTGACGAAATTGTTGTCGGTGGTTCCGACGGGGTTCCCAAACTTTACCGCATCTTCCGCAATACCGCGCGCAAGATCGGCGACGACGCGAACCTCCTCCTTGAATTCCCTCCACTGGAAGGTCGTATCTTCGCCCTCGATATCTCAAAAGATGCCCGCCGCATCGCCGCAGGTAGCAGCCTCAATGGCAAAGGAGCGATTCACATTTACGAGGTTGATCCTGAAGCCCAAATCCCCAAGGAAATCGCCGAAATTATCAAGAAACCAACCCACGAGCGAAATGCCGACATGAAGGCCAAGCTCCAAAAGCATTTTGATAACAGCATCAAAACCCTCGCAACCATTCCTGTTCCCGAATGCGGAATATTTGCTGTCTCCTTTAATCCTGATGGCTCAACGCTCGCTGCTTCCGGACCCGATGGCCTTGTCCGGCTTGTCGATGTTTCCACCGGAAAAATTTCAACATCATTTCTCCCTGTCACGATCTCTGCGCCGGCCAA
>JAQWSX010000208.1 GCA_029242935.1 Akkermansiaceae bacterium | reverse complement strand
CGCTGGAGTCATTCGCGGATACGCGAGCGATGTTGATTCGTGAATTGGAAACGTTTCGTCATGGAGGAGAGGCTTTGTTTGAATCTCTCGATCGTCTTTCTGCGGCCAAAAGAACGACCTCTCAGGACAGGGCGCGGATTAACTGGGTTAAGGAGATTGTTCCGCTGGCTGCGATCATGGCTGAAAAAGTGGGGGCCAAAGAAAAGATCGCCGATGAACTCATGGATCCCGCTTTGAGAGCAGCTGATTCACTCGTGCGGGCTCTTCCTTATGAAGGCTCGATTGCAGTGGCCAAGGGCTGGATGTTTTTTAGGGCTGGTGACTCGGGGGTGTTTGCGACCTTCGTCAATCCCCGACGTGAGGAGAAGGCTGCTCCAGTGCTGCGGGCCTTGGCGGGGCTTTCCGCCGCAAAGACGCGCGATGTGCTTGGACAGCAGTTTCCAGATTCCAAGAACCGGAAGCTTGCCGAGTATCTCTTAAGCGAGGCCGAGCTTCGTGCACTTGTGATTAAAATTCCAGCAGCCTTCAATGATTTGTCCGCCCCGGATGTTCCACTCTTCGATAAGACTCTGACGCCTGAAGTAGCCAAGGCGATGGCCCCGCATCTCGCTCGTAATCCACATGCCGAAGCCGCTATGGTTCGGGCGTGGGCCAAAGCGGAACACAAATACAGCGCGGTGACTGATGATATGATGAAGTCGGAAATGTGGCGCTTTACCGAAATCAAGGCGCTTACTCACGGACTCTGGCACAGCGGCATGTTCGAGCGTGATGTTGAGCACGATGTGCCGATCAAAAAGTACGAGAAGCTTGATGCCCAATTTCAAACTTTAAAGAAGCAGACCAGTAAAGAAGCCTCGAGCAAGGATCGCCTCGCTGCTTTCAAAGTTCTGCAGGGTGATCTCCTTGGCGCATCTCCGCGGATCGTTGGTTCGCTGCCACTCTGGAGTGAGCTGTTCACCAATGCGCCCGATCCGGACAAGGTCACGATGCTCAAATCGATGACTTCCAACCTGCAAGGTGGACGGGAATTCCTGCTTCGCCGAATTTTACCGAACTGTCGATTCGGAAAGAGCGGCTCTATCTTTTGGCAGGCCGAAGTTTACGATAATCACTTCCGCTACCATCAGAAGGACACGCGGGAAAATGGCGCGGAATTGCTCACGCATTTGACCCGAACGGTCGAATCTCAAGCCAAAGCCGGCACCTTATCCGAAACAGTCTTCGGAATGTGGCTGCACGGCATCGATGTCCGCGATGAGAAGATGCAGGAGGTGATGAAGGCGATCGCAAAGTCGCCAGCCTACGCGAAGCTCGATCCTGCCTACCATCGGGCAGCGGCAGATCAGCACCATTTTGGTGAGATCGCCTTGACGCCGACCCTTGCTGCCGCAGACCCCCGGTACCTCAGTCGCGAGTTGCTCGCCTTGCCGAAAGAAGCTGCTCCCGCCCAGGTGGAGGCTGCTCTCAAGGCAGTGGTGGAGCGTTCGTCCAAGGCACCGTCCACGACTGCGGTCGTCGGTTTGAGCCAAGTTGCGGCCCTGCCTGAGTGGTCCGCCGCGACCCGCAGTTTGGTGCTTTCCTTGTTCAAGGAAAACGCGCCGATTGGTGACTATCCGGATCGACAGGGGTATGAGCCACTGGTCATCCGCATCGCGAAAGACACGACGGAGAGCAAAAAATGGAATGCGCTTGAACCCTACGCTGCCGGCTTGTGGCAGGCTGCTGCCAGTCCGGATCACCCGAGGTCACAAGGTGCGTCAGTGCTGTCGAGTCTTGCCGAGTTAATGCTCAAAGAAGATTCTCCCTCGCTGGCATCGACTTTTTGTCGAGTCGCCCTTCGTGGCCCGGTGGGTCGGGTCTTGTTTAAGAAACAGGACTCGGAGATTCCAAAAATTGCGGCCCGGGTCAATGGCGTGAGTGGTCCGGCGGCTTTGGCAATTGGCGCGGTGGAAATTCCGGTCGATGAAACAGACCCGGCCTATCCGATTTACAAGTCGAATGCCGAATTCGTCCAAGGAAATCTGGATTCGGCCTGGGATCTCTATCTTAAGAACGCAGATCAACTTCAACCGATCTTGCGTGAGCTTTCGGTCGACTATGGATTTTGGTTGCTGGATCGCAACACCCGGATGGGCCGAACCGGGGAGGGAGAGGCTCTTGTCAAAGAATTGACGATTTGGTCGCGCCAGGCCGAGGGGACCTTCAGTCTCGAACAGGAGGCGGAGCTTAAGATTGCCTATGCTGATTTGGCCTTTCTGAAAGGCGCTCTTCCAACCTCCCGCGCCTATTACCGACGGGTCGCCGATGCCAAGGAATATCAAGGGTCTGAGATGGGGCTTCGGGCGGCTTTGGGTTCGGTGAAAGTTGATCGGGCCTCCAAGAACTTTGGCGCAGCGATGACGGAGCTCGATAAATTGTTACGGGTCAAAAATGTCTCTTTCCGAAACAAGGTTCGTTATGCCCGGGCCGAGGTCTTCATGGATCAAGAAAACTACAAAGAGGGACTGGATGAAATTGAAGCGGTCCTTCTTCGCGAGCCCAAACATCCTGATGCTTTGATTCTTCGAGGTAAGATTCACAACGAGATGCGCAAGCTGGTGGAGGCGAGTGAGATCGAACTTGGACCCTCGCAAGAGAACACGGTCATTGTGCCAGGAGAGGCCGTGAAGATTAATCTTCGTGACCCGACGCTGCGGGTTTCCGGAGTGGGTGCAGATATTGAAGTGGAAATTTGGGCCAAGTCCGGAGACCGGGAGCGGGTCATGCTTTATCAGCTCGGAGATAATAAGGAGAAATTCCGCGCCGAAGTTCCAACGTCATTGGGGCCGCCGGTGCCGGGTGACAAGACTCTGCAAATTTTGGGAGAAGACGAAATTCGCTTCGGATATTCGAAGCGCTTCCGCGCCAAGATGGATGATCTGCCCGATGATCCCACGGTGGTGATCAGTGTGGCTTCTGATGCCAGTCTCGATTTGACAGCTGGCGCTTTTCCTCCACGTGAAGGTGAGCGACGTCTCGCGATTGAAGAACTCGGCCTTTCCACGGCACAGGCGGCGTTGGGGACCAGATCGGTTCGGCCGGGTAATCCGGTCTATCTTCGATTGACCGATTCGGATCAGAGCAAGACTCCGGGTGTTGATGAGGTTTTCGTGACATTGGTAACATCCAGTGGTGATGAGATTCGACGTCTTGCTCTCGCCGAGACAGGACCATTCACCGGGGAGTTTCAGGCCATCGTTCCCACCAGTGGAGCCCAGGCTCTCGCCTTTGCTTCGGAGAGTGCGCCTGGTCGTGATCCCAACATGGCGATTAGTGCGGAAGACTATCCCGGATGGATGGGCAAGGTGGGAGACAAGGACGAGGTTCGAATTTTTGGAGTCGATTTAAATGATAACGTATCAGTTGATAAGATGTCCGTCACAACCGGTGGCGTTGGGGAGTCCCTGACTCATTTCGTTCTTCAAACATCGATGAATGGCAAGGACTGGACGACACGCTCACGTTTCCCGGAAGCAAAGAATCCAGCCCCCTGGGATGGTCACCCACGGATTTCCTATAGCTTAAGGACCAATCCTGCCCGTAATTCCATCTACCCTCTGCCCAAGGATCGGCAGCTTCCGGACGACTGGAAACAAGCCATGGAGGTCAGTTCACTCCGCCCAAAAACCAGCTATGACGCGGAAATAGTCCCAAATCTTACTCTTGGAAAACTATCCCAGATCGGGGGATTTCACCCGAATGAAAAGGTGCTGTTCAAATTCAGAGCTCTTTTTTATCAGCCGGCCTCGGCGGTCCGCCGCTTCCGCCTTGAGGGATTTCCTGTTGCAGCTGAAGATAACGAGACTGGGATGGTCTTCTTCATCGACGGCCTGCCCGCCGTAGGAGAATCCGAGGACCCGCTTGCCATTGAGCGTGAACTCGGCCCAGGACTTCATGAAATCCAGATTTGGTCTACCGAATCCCTTGGCGGGATTAAAGAACGCAAACCGGTCCTTTTTTGTGACGAGTCCGGGAAGGACGATCTTGTCCCTTGTCCGGATGCTATGTTCGATCCCAATAACTTCCCCGAGGGAGTGCATCAGAAAATCGACCAGCAGGCCACGATTAGCAAAACCGAAAAGGGATTTGATTTCTCCTTTGGCGATCAAACCCAGGCTCGTTTGGTTCGACTGGTAATTGCAGGTTTTGAAGGGGTGGCACCCGTGATTGGGAAATTGACTTTGAGTGACCGGGATGGGACGACGCTCCTGCCGGTAAGGCAGGATTTCCAGTCCCTTCGCGAGAACACCGAACTTGAGGTTCTCCCAGGTGATCAAATCACTGCGCGATATGAGGATCCAGTGACGGCAACACCACGGAGAACCCGTCATGAAAAACGACTGACGGTTGCCTACAACAATGCCGAAATCACGGCGTCATTTTTAAATTATGAAACGACGGAAGAAGGGCGGGTCTTGATTTTGGAGCCCATTCGCCGATTCCGGTTCGACGATGCCGTTGCGATCGTGATTGACGATCCGGATATGGACGGAAGTCCCGAGAAGGATGTCATCGAGTTGCTAGTGACCACCGCGAGTGGTGGAAAGGCGACAATCAAAGCACTTGAAACCGAGGAGCATAGTGGCCGATTTCTTGGGCGGGTTTTTCCGGTTGAGGGTGAGCCCGGAAGGGCTTCCGAAATTCAGATGTCAAAGGGAGGATCATTGACTGCGACCTATCGGGATGAAGAGAATCTTGATCCGGGAATTCCTACTGATCGTTCGGTGACGATCAGCCATGCGGTTTATCAAGATCCGTCGATCTCGGCATACACCATTGCTTCCAAGCCCTTGGAAGTGCCGGTTGCAGAAGAGACGAATGCCGTGAACACTCCCGGGAAAAGATTGGCTCCAGAGATTGTCATGCCGCGCCGTCGATTGGATTATTCCCATGTTGAAAGCGCTGATTCGGCGAAAGAACCGCTGCAGGGTGTGGTGGGAGCGAGCCTTCGCTTTGATGTCGTCGTTCCACATCTTGCACTTGCCGGAAGTAGTGAAATTCGAGCCTACGTGCAAACCGAGGCAGGGCGAAAGTCGGCCGAAGGAACTTTGAAATCTCCCTTTGATGTGGGCGTTCCCGGGACGATGAAGCTGACCGGCGTGCTCGAAGGAGTGGAGCTCGCCGAGCCAAGTGGATACGAAGTTGGGGAAAGCCCGCGTCCTCCCTCGAATGAACCTCCGCTTGAGGAGGGTCGCTTTTCTTTCTCGGTGCCTCTCGTTTTGGGAGACCAGCCCACGCGGAGTTTTGCCAACAAGGCCGCGGAGTCACTTCCGCGGACCTCAATTCCGGAAGGCCTGATTGTGAAGTCCGGGGATATAGTTCATCTCGGATATCCATATAAGGATGTCGACGATAGCGTGAAGTGGAAGACGACAAGCTTTCGGGTCGGCAGTCATGGCTTCCTCGATGTCATGGACGGGAACTACAACAGTGCCC
>JAQWSX010000187.1 GCA_029242935.1 Akkermansiaceae bacterium | reverse complement strand
TTTTGACCATTTAGCGGCCGCGGAGCCGAAGATAGGTTTTGCGCTGATCCGTGCCAATGGGCGAAGCGAGACGGATAGTGACGGTCGAAGTGCCATTCCCGTTATCGATTTCAGAGACCACTTCTGTCAGGGAAGGGTTACTCGACCAGTTTTGGAGGTCGATGGAAACTTCGACGGTGAGAGAACCTTTAATTCCAGAGCCCTCATTAAAGGTCAGAGTTAGGTAGTCGTTGGTTGAACCGTCGACTTCGAGGGATTGCACGGATGCTACGGGTCCGGGTGCGTCGGATGAATCGACAGGGCTTGAGCCATGGAGGAATTCGAAAAAGTTGAGAAGTTGGTCACCATCGTCGTCGTCGAGTGGGCCTCCTTGGAGGCCAAAGCCAGAAGCCCAAGTGTCATAGGTAAGTCCTGACGGTTCTTCAGTTCCCGGTGATCCGCCTTCGTTTTGGCTGCTCATCCAATTATTGGGTTCGTTGTGATTGGGATTCGATGTTGGGTCAACGAGGACAAGGGAAGGCCCCTCGCCATCTGCGGTGGCGGGCCAAGGTTCCTGATCATTGTAGGTGAAGTCTTTGATAGGATCTGGACCGGTGCCTAGAATGAGGATTTGCTCACCGTCGTTGCTGAGTCGACCGGTGTATTCGAACGATTGAACCGATGGCTGGCCATATCGTGCTTCGAAGGCGGCGCGGTCACGTAAAAGAAGAATCCGTTCTTCAATTCCAAGGGAGAGGTTGTCGGGGAAGCTAAAGTTGATCCCGGCGGTAAAGCGGACGTTGTTCATATCAAGGGCGCTCTCGCCGATGTTGAGGAGCTCGAGGAATTCGAAGTCATCGCGGTCTGAACTGACGGCAAGTTCCTCGTTTGTGGTCGGCTTGGCCGGGCGGTAGTGGAATTCGGAAATGACGAGGTTACTGGCATCCGCTGGAACGGAGTCGATGGTAAAGAACGCTTCATTGAGCGCGCTCCATTCGCCGCTGGTGCTGTTGTATCCTCGGGCACGAACTAGGGCGGGTTGGCTAAGATTAAATGGACTTGTGACGTTGTCGCCGCCGCCAACGTTGGTGGTTTGCCCTCGCAGGGTGAGATCCATGCGGGTATCCGAACTCGTGCCGCTGGCCTGGTGGACTTCTACCGCGATGGTATTAGTTCCGGCGACGAGAGCAGACACTGGAATAGTGGCGTCCTTCCATCCTCCTTCATCTGAAGTGGTGCCGTTGGCGTAGTCGTCGAAGGAGGCGTTGTTGGCAATATTTTGGCGGAACTGTTCGACGCCATTGATGTAAACTGCGGCACCGTCATCATACTTTACGCGCAGGAGGAAGTTCAGGAACACGGTTGGGTTTGGGATTTCTATCGTGGTGCGGTAATAGGTTGTCGCGTATTTGTTTCCAGAATCACCTCCGAAGCTGAGTTCGGTGGCTTCGCCGTCTCCACCGTAACCGAGTGGCGAGGGACCGGATGACCATGCGGTGTCATTGAAATCGATTGCTCTCCATTCGGTGCCTTGGTTGGATCCGTTATCGAGATATTTCCAAGTGTAACCGGTCGTCATATAAGTGACCGGCTGCTGCTCGCCGGGTCCACCGCCACCGTTGAAGGAGGCTTCGGTGGCTGCAGGATTTGGGGCGCCGCCGCTAAGGCGTGGGTCGCTGCCGTCGATGGTGTAGTAAATCGTGTCGGCGTCAGTCGACATGGTGAGCGGGGTGTCATCTGAAATCGAGCCGCCGTATTGGTTGAAGACTGGGGCAATAATGTCTGGATACATTCCGGCAGATCTGAAGCGCCCAACCATCGTCTGAGCGAGGCTTGGGAAGTGGTTGGTGACCAGGTTGTTCTGGTAGCTCAGCCAGTTCTGGTATTCACGGAAGCGGTTGCCCCAGCGTGCGGACTCGGCAATGAAGCCCGGCCGTGCCTCATCGACTCGCTTCTGCAAGCGTTCGATATTTTTCGCTGGCGTCATTGCCCCGTCATTGAAGTAGTGTTTGTGGATTCGATCTGCGAGCAACATGGCGAAATCCGTGTTGCCGCTGCGCAGGCGTGACATCAGGCTCAAAGGTCCTGCATCGTTTGCGGAGTGCCCGGGATTGCGCAGGTATCCGTCGGCGTCTTTCATCTGGAAGCGGAAGGGTTGCCCCTGGGCCTTGGAGCCGAGCAGCCTGACCTCACTTTCCGAGTTGCCGCTTACCCACAGCAGCATGAAGTCGATGAGGTTAGCGACGTCAATGTTGTTGTCGTTGTTTTCCCAAGGGTTGGGGCCTGATGCCAGTGCCTTCGCCTCGTTCCAGAAAACGCCGGTACCGTCGTAAACCTTCTCATCGGCGCGGAAGTTGTCGTTGAGGTTGACCGCGTCATAGTCCGCCTTGGGGCCGCCGAAATAGCTTGAGGCCATGTCGGCATTCCAGCGCTCGCGCAGGTGGTATTGCCCCCAGTAGCTGCCGTTGAGGTAGACGTGCACGAAGCGCCCGTGGGGCGCAAGGTTGCCCATGTCCAGCATGGAGTCATCAGTGAAACGGTTGGACATGTAGGCACCGCGTGAGTTCATGTCATGGGAACCGCTGCGAAGGTCCATCACGTCAAAGCGGTCGGTTGGCGGGTAGTGCTTGTAATCAAAACCCTCAAAGATTGGGTAGTTGATCTTGGTGGCACCGTATTTCGAGCGGAAGCCGATACGGAGGCTCTTCTTTGGGAAGTTCGTGTAGTATCCGCCAAAATGCTTTAACCCGCCGTTTTCTTGGAAGCCGGGCCTACCGTCAGGGAAGATCATCTCCACGGATGCGGGCGACTCACTGCGGATGTTGCCTCCGCCTTCATTCTGGAAAGGACCGGGATTATCGGTGACGATTGAGACCGTGGGCACCGATTTTAGGGAATCGACCATTTGAGGTCCGAAGGTTGCCGACTGGGTGACCGAGTCGCGCATACGGGCTTGGTCGACGACATCTTCTAGGAAGATGTAGGTGTTAGTATCAACGTTGGTGGAGATGTATCCCGTCTTGTAGGCGATGGCTCGCAAGGTCGTAGTTGTGGTGATGTTTATGGGGCTGGTGTAGAGGTTTCCTCTGCCGATGGTGGGGGTGCTTCCGTCGGTGGTGTAACGGATATTGGCTCCATCGGTATTGCTGCTGATGGTGACCTCGAATGGGGCGTCGTAGAACCCGCGCTTCAAGGAGAACTTCGTATCGCGGACAAAGCCACCGAAAGTGTCGCCATTTAGTGCACCGGGTGAGGGCGAGCTCAGAAATCCGGCGTCGCCAATGGACGGGTCAGTCACTCGGATTGCGTGAAGTTCGGGCGAGATGAGCATATCAGAGCTCGTGATGGAGGTGTTGAGTCCGTGAATCGCGAGGATGTTCGGACCATCGACAAGGAGTTGGGTATGCTCTGAGATATCGAAGTCAATCAAGGTGACTGCTTCGTCATCGTTATGCTGGCCAGAAGCCTCGGTGTCCCATGCAAGAGCGCCCGGGGCATTGGCGCCGGCGACACGAACGCCGTTTAGGAAGGCAGCGAAGCCATCGTCATATTTCATTTTGAGCGTGAGTTCCGAAATAGAGCTGCTCGCGCTCACCGAAAATGGGAAGCGGAGATAGACGGTGGTATTGACGTTGTTGAGGTTGTTGTCGAGATCACCACTGGGACCGAACTGGGTGTTGTAGGTTGCGGATTCGTCATAGCCGACTCCGGCAGTGATGGAGGTCCAAGAGGTGTCGTTGAAAGGAAGTTCCTGCCAGGTTTCTTCCAGAGAGTCATCGGTTGGGACCAGAGCTCTTCCAGAAGGAGCAGAGTCGATGAGAACCGCGGAAGTGCGGTTGCCATTTTGCATGAGGCCATAGGAGGTATCCTCGAATTGAGAAGGGAGTGGATCGGCGGCGGAACCAAATTCCGTGATTACGGTGGAGCCATCGGGGGCGACCAGAGCGAGATAGTCTCCATTCGAGAGTTTGAAATCGGTGTGGAGTTCGGCGCCGGATACCCGGCGGTTTTTTTCCGAGGCAAAGACGAGAAGGAAAGAGCCGCTATCCAATTCAACTGATGGAAAGGTCCATTTCTTGAGTGACGCTTCATCATTGGTGAGAGCGTATCCGCCAAGATCGATTTTTTCGGAGCCGGAATTGAATAGCTCGATCCAGTCGGACGAATCACCATCTTCGTCTCTCAAGGTGTCGCCATTGATCGCCATGAACTCTGTGATGTAAAGGTCCGCCCGAGAGATCGCGATCATCGCTGTTGCGATTAAAAATATGGCAAGAAAGTTTTTCATAATACTACTCCTAATACTCATTCTAGAAGAACGGAAATAAAACCGTATTTATCGAGCAAAGACAACATCGCACTTTACGGTGAGAAGGAGGGGGTGGGATTTACCCCCAGATCATTCAGTTTTTTCATTTTGACCATTTAGCGGCCGCGGAGCCGAAGATAGGTTTTGCGCTGATCCGTGCCAATGGGCGAAGCGAGACGGATAGTGACGGTCGAAGTGCCATTCCCGTTATCGATTTCAGAGACCACTTCTGTCAGGGAAGGGTTAC
>JAQWSX010000183.1 GCA_029242935.1 Akkermansiaceae bacterium | reverse complement strand
AGTTGTTGGTCAACGATGGAGACGATCTTGATATTCTTGGCTTCTTTTCGTTCGCCGGGTTTGAGGCAACAAATTCCCCGGATGTTGAGTTTGATTTCGACTCCGGCTTTAGATGCGGCATAAAGAGCATCGATCATTTCCTTGTCTTGTAGGGAATTCATCTTGGCCATGATACGGGCTTCTTCGCCTTCGAGGGCGCGGGACGTTTCCTCTTCGATGAGGCTGATGAGCGTGCGCTTGATTTGTGTGGGCGCGGGAACGAGGACGCGGAAATTCTCGAGTTTGGTGCGGCCGGTGACGGCGTTAAAGAAGATAGAGGCATCTGTCCCGTATTCGGGGCGGCAGGTGAGATAAGAGATGTCAGTGTAAAATCGGGCCGTCATTTCGTTGTAGTTTCCGGTGCCGAGATGGACGTAGCGTTTGAGGTTTCCATCTTCATTACGAATGACGAGGGTGACTTTGGCGTGGGTTTTGAGGCCTTTGACACCGTAAAGGACTTGGGCTCCGGCGCGGCGAAGCTCTTCGGCACGGTCGAGGTTGTGAGCCTCGTCGAAGCGTGCTTTGAGTTCAACAAGCGCAGTGACTTGCTTGCCGGATTTAGCGGCGTGAATGAGAGCGTCAACAATCTGAGAATTGTTGGCGGTGCGATAGAGAGTTTGTTTGATCGCAAGAACATGAGGATCGCGGGCGGCTTCTTCGATAAAGCGGACGACTGGGCGATAGCTCTGGTAGGGATGAACGAGGGTAATGTCTTGTTCTTGGTCGAGAATTTCAAAAATGCTACGGGTGGGGTCGATTTGTGGTGATTCAGCTCCTGAGATAGGAGCAGTGCGGAGGTGGTTGTAGCCGTCCGCCATCGCAATTGAAAAGAGATCGGCGAGAGCGAGAGGGGCGTTTTTAGTGAGGAAAACTTTTGGGAGGTCAAGGTCGAGGAGGTTGATGAGCTCTTTTGTGAGATCGTTGTCCTGCGAAATTTGAAGGCGGACGGGAAAGGATTGGCCGCGGGCGGTGATAACCTGATGGATTTCTTCTGCGAAGTCGTAGGCCTCGTCTTCGTTCGCCGGGATGTCGGTATTGCGGGTGAGGCGAAAAGCAGTGTGGCCCCTGATTTCTTCGCCGGGGAAAAGAGAGGCGCAGAAGTGGGCCACGAGGTCTTCGAGGAGAACAAAACCGCCTTCGTTGACTAGCGCGGTTCGGGGGACTGTGGGCGGGAGAGGGACGATGACAATACGGGATTCGGATGTCTTTGGGTCGTGGACCGAGAGGGCGAGACAAATGCTGAGGGAGGGGATGATTTGCCGGGAGTTTTCAGCGGTTAGAATGAGAGGGGAAAGTAAAGGCTCGATACTGGACTCATAGTAGTGCGAAAGATTTTCAACTTGCTCGGGGGTGAGATCAGCCATGGTGTGCAGAGGAAGGCCCGCCTCGGCGAGGGAAGGGAGGAGTTCTTTTTGAAAGAGTCTTTCCTGATCTTTTTTAAAACGGCGAACGCGTTTTTCGATTGCATTCAGTTGGGTGCCTACGTCCATTCCGGAGATGTCGCGAACGGTGGGCGCAGATGCGTGAAGGGTATGAAGTCCCCCGGTGCGAACCTGGAAAAATTCGTCGAGATTTGATCCAGTGATTGCCAGGAATTTTACGCGGTCGAGAATGGGGAGGTCGGGGCGCAAGGCCTCATTGAGGACGCGCTGGTTGAATTCAAGCCAGGAAAGTTCGCGGTTGATGTAAGGAGGCTTCATGAGATTCGAGAGCTGAGCAGGAGAGATTAAAAATTGAGAGTAGGCTTAGGCGTTTTCGTTGAGGACGAGTTTCAGGCCGAAGAGGTTTTGGAAGAGATCCGCTTTGGTGGGGAGGGCAAGGCGTTCGGCTGAAGCATCGAGAACACCTTCAAGGTTGAGGGTGGCTTTGCCTTCGCCAAGAGAGACCGTGAAATCTTTGATTCGCTGTGAGTGGGTTCGTTCTAGGGCGTCGGCGACTCGCAGGATGGAGGAGAGCTTGGCTACCCGGATACGATCGGTCTGGGTAAGCTTGTCGTAGTGGAGGTGCGAAAGCTGGGGTGCATCTTTACGATGGTAGCGGGTGATCAGAGCGACCAGAAGGCGGTCAGGATCGCTGAGCCCAAAAATTTCGGAGTGACGGATAATATAGAGACCGTGGAGCTCGTGGGATTTTGGTGAGATGTGATTACCCACTTCGTGAAGAATGGCGGCGACTTCAAGGAGGAGGGCGTCGTGGTCGCTGAGGCCGTGAAGGTCGCGGGTTTCTTCGAAAAGGCGGCCGCTGAGGTGGGCGACATGGCGGGCGTGTCGCATGTCGCAGCCAAATTTTTTGGCGGTGAGTTTCGAGGAGTGAAGTAACTGGGATTTGAGTTCGTCGTGCGCCGCGTCAGGGTGGGCGAGGTCAGTTAAGAGGCCTTCTTCGTAATCGGAACGTGAGACGCGCAGGGAATTGAGGCCGAAGGATTCGGCAATGGCGGCATTGATGACGAGAGCAGGAAGAACGGTACCGGCGGTTTGGTAATCGAGGTTATAGTTTTTTACACGCTCCGGCTCGGTGAGGGAGGCAATGTCTGAGGTGAGTTGACGCAGGATGCGGTAGCGGGATTTAGTCTTGTGTGGCTTGGAAAGATAGGGCGCCAGCATCTGAATTTCAGTCCCGATCATGACTAAATCTTCGATATCTTCCTCGCCGAAGTCGTAAAGAATTTGTGCGATGAGCCCGGAGATTTGTTCGCGTATGAGACGGATGATGGGTTCGCCAGTCAGGTCGGGGGATTGCAGGCGCTCCCAGCAACGGTGAGTGCCGAGGCGATAGGATTGGTAGCGGACAATGCGGCCCTTTTTGGAAAGAATGAGGCGGGCGTTGCCGGGGCCGACGTGTGCAACGATCGTGTTGCGGCGCTGCATGGATGGGGTGTCTTTGAGCCGACGGCGGGTCTTCAGGAAAACGAGGCGGGTCATTTCGCCATCATCGAGTGATTTAAAGTGCCATTTGCAGGCGATGTGGAGGCGATTGAGGAAGACTTCCGCGTTGGAGGCCTCTTCGAGTGTGTTGGTGGTGACAGCGCGGACTGGGATATCGTCAAGGCCCAGTTCGGCGAGGGATTCCTGAAAACCCCGAATGACACTAACGGCTTGCTCGATGGTAGAGGCGAGAACTTTTCCGTAGCCGAAGATGTCGCGTCCGAGCGGGATATTCTTTTCGAGGAAGTCGGCCCGTTCCTCGGTGCCGTCCTTCGCAATGCGAAGGATGATCATGGAAGCGTGGCTGGCTCCGATGTGGACGGCAGCGCGGAGCATTTCGGAAGAAGATTCGGACATGGTGACGAAAGTAATAGACTCGAAAGGGGTGGGCTTCGGCAATAGTGAAATCGTGGTGTTTGCAGGAAGGCCGATGTTTTCGATTTCCTGACCTTTTTCTTGCATGAGCAGCGGGTGCAAGGATTGATTGGGCATGCTTGGTGAGGAATTCACAAATAAGTGCATCG
>JAQWSX010000119.1 GCA_029242935.1 Akkermansiaceae bacterium | reverse complement strand
CATTTTGTGAGCGTTCGACCGCAAACTCCGCAGCAAGTTGTGGATCAGCATCAGCGAGTCCGAAGGCAGCTCCCCATTTCATGTGAGTCCCACCACCTTGTTCCTCGGCAGAAAGAGCATCAAAGTAAGCCATGGCAGATTTTGGATCTTCGGACGCCCAGCCTGCCAGAGAGGCAGCCATGTCGCGTTTTGGAGTGTCTTTCCCATGCAGGATTGCCTCATCTCCCGCAATCGCTCCCCAAGCGTAGTGAAACTCACGAAATTCGGCAGAGTCTTGAGACATATGGGCGATCTGTTCACGCAATTGCCGAGCATTATCAGAGGTGAGTTGCTTTAGCATCTCGGCAAAAGCGAGCCGACGCTCGATAAGGTTACCATCTTTAAAGATCGCTCCAAGTTCTGCAATGCCTTCTTCGGTAAGAGTGCCGCTCTCTCCTGTTTCTGATCTACTTTTTGTTTTGGAGCGGGTTGATTTAGCACGAGGATTTGAACTATTCTCGGCTGAGGTTACGATTCTTCGACTGCTGGGACTGTTTTGTAATCCACGTTTTGATTCAGCGGATTGCTCAGGATTTGAAAAATTTATTTTTGAACCGACCACGAAAGTGGTGATGGCCACAAGTGCCCAAATGAGGTGATGAAGCATGTTTTTTTTCATGGTGTCGGAACGATTTGACATTGTTGAGTATCAGAATGAGGGGGAAATTAGGAGCTATTCTTGGGAAGTTTTGCGAAGTCGCGCGGCCATATCCTTACGCTGCTCGGGCAATTCTTCTAAATTGGTTTTGTTGGCGACAAAGGTATTGAGAAAGCGGTAAAGGTCACCAAGAGGTTTACTCCAATCGCCGGAGACGACGTCGACTGGTGATTCGCGACGATGGTTACGAATGGTGGGCGAGGCGCCGTTTTTGAGTAGGGTTTTGACAATTTCGCTGCGACACATGAAGGCGGCATTGTGGAGAGCGGTGTTGCCATCACGGTTGGATTTTTTGATGTCTGCTTTGTGTTCGAGAAGAAGATTAATAACTTTAAGATGCCCATGAAGAGCGGCGCTCGCAAGTGGAGTCATGCCATTTTCCTGGTGAAGGCGATTCACACGGGCGCCGAGTTCGAGGTGTCGCTTGACCCGCGCGATACTTCCGCTAGCGATCGATCTTTCGAGAAGATTACGGAGTTGGTCGGGATCGTTCCGAGGAGAGCCGTTGACGTCCTCAGCTTTATCCGCGACGTGAAAAATGAAATCGTTGCTGAAGAGCCCCTGAGAGTTTTGGATCTGGAGAAAGTGAAGACCGTTGGGTGGGAGTGAGTCGAGGGTAATGGCGATAGTCTCGGCAGTTCCTTTCTTAACGGAGGCCTCGACACGGCGACCATCGATGATGACGTTTGCATCTTCGGTGACATGGCGAGCGTTTAGGGTCATGGTTTGATTGCCTCCGGCAAGAATTGGGAATTGTTGTCGACCGCTTTGCTCTTGAATAGAACTGAGTGTCCAGAGGGCAGGTTGGGGGATGAAGAATCCAGACTGAGCCCCGTGACGGGCCGTGAAGGAACCAAGAAATTTTCCTTCTTTGGCGAGGCCAATAAGTTGGTCGCGGGTGAAGCTCTGGCGACCTTTATCGACTTGGATATAGCGACCATTTTGGAATTGCAGGGTGAGATTTTGTCCATCAAGGATGGCCTCAACTTGCAGGATAATAGCACTCTCAGCAGCGGAAGCTTCAAGAGCCGGGAGTAGGTCGAGGGTGAGTTTCTGATCGGTAGTTCTTCGGTTTAGGGTGAGTTGTCGAGCAAAGGTCCCGGAGTAGCCGGTGCTCCCTTCAAGGACCATTTCCCAAATAGGGTCAAAGCGTGGTTTACTTCGCCACGAGAAGCGCCAGAGATCTTTCTCGGGAATCCCTTTTTCGGCGATCTTACGGTAGAAATCAAAGTCGATGATATTGAGTCGGCCTTGTGGCAGGATGAGGAAGCGATCGTAAGCTCCGCGCCAGGTTGGGGCGTCCATTCCTGATCCGGGGGTGTTGGTTGAGACGAGAAAGGGCATGCGATGGCAGTCACCACAAACATTAGGTTGTGGTTTGCCTTCGTGGTTGCCCTTGATGTGAAAGAGCTCGAAGCCATCAACCGCGCGCTTTGACAGGACATTGGTATATGCGCGTTTTTGGGCGGGTGGATAAGGAATGGCGAGCAGGAAGCGCGATATGTAGTAGCGCTCGTTCCGATCGAGTAAGTCGCCCTTGCCAGTGGCGCTGTCTCCGAGCGCCATCGTGGATTTCAAGGCGCCATCAACGACATTGCGGATGGCGTTGTCAGGGCTGGAGCCGTCCACATTTGGCGGGCTATGACCGCGGACATTTGCGCTGTTATTTCCGCCATAGGGATCGCCGGGAATACCGTCCCAATGGAAGGGCGCTGTATCACGGAGTCCGCGAAGCGGCATGGTGGATCGAGGCTGGATTTGGCTTCCTCCAGAGACGATTGGAGTCTTAAGAACCCAGAGAAGCTGGTCGGTGTGGCCGTCGGGATGGCAGCTGGCGCAGGAGAAGGTTTTGGTGCTGGAGGCACTGGCATTGTTGAAGGCGATGCGGCCGCGCTTGAATGGCGCGGGGGTGGGGTCGTCGAGTTTAATGGTAGCTGTGACGACTGGGTTTTCCGGGTTAGAAAGATTGATGTGAGAGATGGAATTCCCGACGGCATTGAGGACCCAGGCTTGACCAGGAGCTCCTTTGTCATCGGACCGAAGTGCGATTCCCCGAGGGACAGATCCAACTTTGACATGTCCTATGACTTTGCCGCTGGAGGTGTCGACGGTGAAGACTTTGTCTGATCCGGCGGCCGTGGCGACAATGGTCTCATCATTCGAGCTGATCTCAATCGCGAAGGGAGTGGCGAAAGCATTCTTCGGGGTGATTTGGACGGATGGTAAAGGCTCAAGATTGATAAAGCGTGGTTTTTTTGCGGCATTCTTTTGAAAATCGACCCGGGTGATTTGATTGAGAAAAGCACGGTTTTGGAGTTGGGTCAGGCCATGTTTTTTGCTGCCTGAGCGACCATTGATGTGATTACGGGCATCGGTTTGGGCAATGAAAACCGAACCTTTAGAATCAATGGTGAGGCCATAAAGAAGGGTTCCGAGAGTATCGACTGTTTCAATCAGTTTGTCGGTTTCAGTATCGAAGACGAAAAGATCTTTGTCGGGGACTTTAGGATGTTTGATGATGTCGACAACGTGACCTAGGGAGAGAACGTTATTGTTGGCGATGGAATGCTCGTGGGCATTGAAAGTAACGAGGTCACCATCAATTTTGTAGCCGCCGGAGAGTTGGGTTTTGTTATTGGATTCGAAGGGGACAACATAGAGCTTGCCGTTTCTGACACTGATCGCGCGCGGGTCCTGGGCCGGGATGGTGAGGTGCTTGGAGATCTTGCGGGAGGCAACGTCGATGACAGCGATTTTGTTTTCGGACGAGAGAGCAACGTAGGCCTTTTGATCGCTAGCAAAGGCGATGCCAACGGGCTCGTCAAAATTAGTGGCGCGCTTCTCGAGATCGATGTCTTGCACGGTGTCAATGACGCGGAGGTGTGTGGAGTTCTCGGGATTGGTATCGATGACGCTGATGGAATCGGAAATGTGGTTGCTGACCCAAACTTCAAGCCCATCGGGTCGGATTGCGATGCTGACGGGATCGATACCCACGGGAATCCGGGCGAGAAGGTTGTTTGAAGAGGTGTCAAATACGTCAACGGTATCGGCCGGGGTGTTGACGACGAAGAGACGGTCCTGATGCACAACAATAGGTTTAAAATGCGGACTCAGAAAGGAAGGGTGGCCAACTTCGGCAGGCGAAGGGATCGGCCGATCATCGGAAACATTTTTCTGGTCGCGGGCTGGAAGAAGCCAAGCGCCGAGAGAAGAAAAGGCGATAAGAATGAATCCTGCGAGAAGCCGTTTCATAAAATAAAGAAGGTCTAATTATCGGGAGAAAATTGGTGATCGTTCGCCCATTGCTGGGCTATTTTTGGGGAGCTACGACTCCAAGCTTTGAAGGTATGCCGGCTGAGGTCGTTGCGTAAGGATGGAGCGGAGATTTTAAGCGCCCATTCAAGGGCGCTGCGAGGATCAAATTCAACGGCAGCAACGGCGAGACCTGCAATGGCTTGGTCGCGCGAGTTGCCTGCGGGGAGGCCTTCGATCCAGGCGGTGGCTGCTTTGGGTGTTTGCGTGGTCCAGTGCCAGAGAGTATCCGCTAGGGCAGAGTTGCGCTGAGGAGATTCCGTTTTTGAGGCAATCCAGTTAGCCGTACCTTCAGGATCTCGCTTAGACCACTGATTTGCAATCAGCTTTAAATGTTCGGGGTTCGGGTTCTCGTCGAGGTATTGCGCTGCTTTTTCAGGATGGGTTTTGGACCACGACTCTAGGGCCCGAGAGGTTGCGTGCCCCCTGGCTTCGGGTGGAAGCGTTAAGGTCCAAGCGAGTGCCTTGACGGGGGAATAGCGCGCCCAAGATTGGGCGATTTCTGCGAGGATATCGTTACGGGCGTCTCCTGCCTTGAGGCCGAGGGCAAGAGTTGCGGCTTTTTGAGGATCAGTCGCGGCAATGGTTCCTAGAACCCCGGAGTAAGCTCCAGCTTGTTGCTGATCTGCCAGAGTTTGAGCCCACTCCAAGGCAGCCCGGGGATCTTGGCGAGCCCATTCCTTGGCAATGGTCCCCGAAAGAACGTGGCCTACAATCGGGTAATAGGCGCGGGTGTTTGCGGGCGAAGTGAGCCAGTTAGCAGCTCTTTTAGGATCAAGGGCTGCAAGAGCTGAAAGAATGCTGAGAGAGTGCCCCCGTTCGAGGGAGAAGTTTGCCGTATCCAAGGAGCTGAAAGCGGCTTCGGGGTCTGCTTTGGCCCAGCGAGTGAGAAGGAGATGCGTAAGGATTTTTGACTCTGAATCCCATTCGGGGGTTTTACTACGCAGGAGTTCAAGTGCTTCCGAAATATGATTGGTGGAAAGCTGTAAAGAGTAATCATGAAGAAGCCGCAGCCGCTCGGCAGGGTCTGGATTAGCGAAAATAGCGAGAAGATCTGGCTCGCTGAAAGAAGCGGTCTTAGGGATTTTAGAAATGGCGAAACTCCGGATGGATCTCTGACTTTGTGGTGCTGGGGAAGCGGTGGCGCTCTCGGTCTCCTTAAGTTGATTAATTCTGATTTGTTGAGTCGTGACAGCTGCGACCCCGATAGAGAGTGAACCCAAGGCAAGCAGATGACTTTTGACGAAAGAGAGTGCTCCGGCGGTTGCGCCTGTCGATTGAATCGAGCTCGTAATAGAGTTGGCTAAGCTGGCGGGAGCCGGAGAGACCGCGGTGGTCGGCAGGGTGGAAGCGAGTAGCGCGGTGGTTGTGGTAATCCCGCGTTTAGCAAGGATGACGCGGAGTTTTTCGAGCGCACGATTGGTGCGCATGCGGGCCGTATCGTGATTGATGCCAAGTGTGCGCGCGATCTCTGGAAAAGTTTTATTGTTATAGAAACGTAAAAGGACGAGAGCTCGATCACTTTCGCAAAGCTCATCGATGGCTCCGTCTATTTCGGGCGTAAGTTGATCCCAGGATTCGGAAGAGGTCTTCATAGCATCGAGGTCGGCTGCTGTTTTTTCGCGTTTTTGGCGTCGAACCTCGGAACGAACGTAATCGACCGAAGCACTGTGGGTTTCGCGGTGGCACCAAGCGGTTAGGGGAAGAGATTTAGGGAGCTTTGAAGCCTTTTTGACGAGGCGGAGGAAAACAATCTGGGAGATGTCACGGGCAGCTTCGTCGTTCGTAGTGATCCGCCGTGCGACGGAGTGGATAAGTGGGAGGTGTCGGTCCACGAGCTCCGCTAATGCTGGACCCGAGGGCTTGTGCAAGTGCTTTTGTAGGAGTTGATGATCACTGAGGGCCATGCTTCACAAGGAGATCGTTGCTTGATAGGAAAAGCGAACAAGAAAATGGAGCAAAAAGAGATGGCGAGAGCCCCATCGTGGGCACTTTTGGATAGATAGATAAGATCCGCAGTGTATATCACTGCTAATGGAAAGAAAATTGCGATGGGGAATTCTAGGGGCGGCAAATATTGCGCGTAAGAATTGGGATGCGATTCGCAATTCCGGCAATGGAGTGATCGTGGCAGTGGCGAGTCGCGATGAAGCTAAGGCGCAAAGATTTATCGACGAATGTCAGGGTGAGGCTCCTTTTGGAGAGGCTCCTAGAGCGATTGGCGGGTATGATGAAATGATTGCTGCAGAAGATCTCGATGCAATTTATGTCCCGCTTCCAACCGGAATGCGAAGGGAATGGGTTATAAAGGCTGCTAATGCTGGAAAGCATGTGATGTGTGAAAAGCCATGT
Source organism: Akkermansiaceae bacterium (assembly GCA_029242935.1). GTDB lineage: Bacteria > Verrucomicrobiota > Verrucomicrobiia > Verrucomicrobiales > Akkermansiaceae > SW10. The sequence goes on along the minus strand of JAQWSX010000119.1, from coordinate 22,866 downwards.
GCGGTCGACAGCGAAGCACTGGAAGCGATGACTTCCGCTTGTGCCGCGAACAAAGTGCAATTCATGGATGGTGTGATGTATATGCATAGCGATCGAATGCCAAAGCTGCGTGAGGCACTTGATGACCCTGAGAATGTTGGTGAGATTCGGCGAATTGCTTCGGCCTTTTCCTTTTGTGCCCCTCCTGAGTTTTTTGGTGAAAACATTCGAGGAAACAGCGAGTTGGAGCCAGCGGGGGCCCTTGGCGATCTTGGGTGGTATACGATCAGGGCGACCTTATTCGTGATGAATTACGAAATGCCAGTTTCTCTTCGTGCAACACTGCTTTCATCTGCGGGTAGCGATGAATCCTCGGATGGTGTGCCCACCGAGTTGAGTGCCGAGCTTATTTTTGCGAACGGAACTTCAGCGACATTTTACAACTCTTTTCTCACCGAGAATCAGCAGTGGTTCCATGTGAGTGGCTCGAAAGGACATCTCAAGGTTGATGATTTCGTCCTACCTCATCCTGGTGGGGAATTAGGCTTCAAGGTTGCAAACCCCAACTTTGTTCAGCAAGGCTGTGAATTCTTTATGGAGCGCAATGAGAGAGAGTATTCGGTCGAGGAGGAAGCAAACAACCATCCCACGGCACAAGAGACAAAACTGTTCCGCAAATTTGCGGAACTCGCTCTCAGTGGAACTCCGGACCCGTTTTGGCCAGATATCTCGATAAAGACTCAGAAGGTTCTCGATGCTTGCCTCATCTCGGCCCGAAATGACGGGCAACGAGTTGAGTTTTAATCTGGGTTTTCCACCTACTCACTCGTTGCGGCACCCGGATCGGGACGTCACGGACGGGGGAACTCCGGGAGCACTTGGAGTATCTTCCGTTGAGGGTCTTGGGCTGCCAGGAGCGAGGACCGGCTTTAGCGCCGAAATCCCAGCGGAAAGCTTTTGATGCGGGCACCCTGCCAGAAAACCGCGGGACCAAGCGATTTGAAAAGCTTTGATCCTCAAGTCGCCACTTGACCCGCCGCCTGCTCTCCCTTACTCCAATCTCTATCATGGCAATCGTCGCAACAAACCTCAAACGCGGACAGTGTATCCAATACGAAGGAGAGCGCGGGGTCGTTCTCGGACTCGAGCACCGCACTCCTGGAAAAGGAAACGCCCTCATTGCGGCGACTATTCGGTCTTTCAAGACGGGAAAGACCAAAACGATTCGTTTCGCATCTAGTGAAAAGGTCGACATCGTGGATACTGACCGCCAGAAGCTTGAGTTTTCTTATTCTGAGCCAGGCACCTACCATTTCATGGACCCAACCACCTATGATACAATTGGGATCGACGAGGATTTTGTTGGGGCCGCCAAAAACTTTATAAAAGAAGGTCAAGTTATCGAAATTCTCTTTATTGAGGGGAATCCTGTTTCTATCGATCTTCCAGACTCCGTTGAACTAGAGATTACCGAGTCTTCGGAGGGTATTAAGGGCGACACTGCCAATAATCCGACCAAGCCCGCTGTTCTCGAAACTGGCCTGACTGTGCAGGTTCCGCTTTTTGTGAAGCAAGGTGATGTCATCAAGGTTAGTACAAAGGACAATAGCTATCTCGGCCGCGCCAATTAGCAGGGACCAACCCCTTCTAAAGCCCTGTTGTAAAATCCTGTGATTGGGCTTTTTTGTTTTGCATCGGGATTGGGTTCACTAAAGTGATGCGAGATGAAGAACTTTTTGCTCCTTCTTTTTGCCTTCGCCATCGTCGTGGTCTTTGGAGGAACCGCCTTCTTTTTCTGGGAAAACTCCAAGGGGGCAAGATTTGAGAGGCTCGACAAGTCCTCTCAGGAAATTTCCGCTGAATCGTCGCAACAGGAGCAATCGTCGACTCGGCAAGCTCCAGCACCTGAACGAAGATTTCCAAAATGAGCGCCGACCAAAAAGAATCCGCCTAGGGTGGTGATGATGGCAGGAGGTGGTATGTGCAGCGAAGATTCTCCGGACTCTGAAACTTGAATGCTTGGGGGTCGGACCTTTTCTATAAAAAAGGGATCTTACAGTCTTTAGACAAGATGATTTCCACGGATTAGCGCCTCTTGGGTTTGGCCATTTTTCGGGTTTTAGATTTCACTGAACTTCCCCTCCTTCGTGGGGCACTATTTCTAGAGGCAGCTTCTCTAGGAGAAAGCTATAATCAGGACAGCTCTTCACTCTCACGATCGACGGCAACTAGGTGCGCGGACCGAGTAGCGATATAAAAGCACTCCGAGTCCTGAAATAATGACCATCATGACCAAGGCCAGGCGGTCAACGGTGACTCCGATAAACGGCAGAAAGTCCAATTTGATTCCCAAAGAGCCAGAGGCACGGGAGCGCCATCGGAAGAAGTGCGCTGCAAGAGCAAAGCGATAGCGAATCCAAATGTAACGACGTGGGCCCAGAGACCAAATCGATAGTTTCTCGGGCCTACCCATTGTATAGGAAGAGACGTCAACAGCGCTGCTACGAGGGGGGCAAGCGGGATTAAAAAGGCTTCGTAGGCAGTCATTAATTTTTCCAGGAGCAGGCGATGGATTTAAAATAATCCTTATGAAAAGACGGAGTTTTTGAGGGAATCCCTTGCCCCTTGACTGCCTCCGCTTTATGCCTTTTCCAGGAGGTTTTTTACGGAATTAGCTCCATTCAACATGCTTAAGCTTTTAAAAAAACAACTGATCATCCGGATCTTTTTTCCGATCACGATTGCCGTATTTTTTTCCAGTTCTTGTTCCAATTCCAAGGAAGATGCGAGAAAGGCGTTAGCCGCGGCTATGAAGGCTTATGAAGATTACAATTTGCCCGCTACGCTTCCCGAAACGCGGTCGAATGTTCGGGTGAAAGTATCGTTGTCCAATCGCATGGCTTACGTCATGGAAGGCGCAAAACCTCTTTTAGTGATGCCAGTGACGGTCGGGAGAAGTTCAGCGCAGACACCGACCGGAAATTTCAAGATTAGAGCGAAAAATCACGACTATCGGGCGAATACCCATGGCTACCGTATCAAAGGAGATATAGTTCGTTGGTGTTATCTCCGGAATAAGCCGGCGGGGTGGATCTTTAAGGGGACTCCAATGCCTTATTGGTGTGAGTTTAAGTCAGCCTATGGGTTTCATACAGGGTGGATGAAACCTTTTCCAGCATCTGGAGGATGTCTGCGGATGCACAAAAATGTTGCGCCAAAGTTTTTTCGGTTGGTGAGTGTGGGAACGCCAGTTTCTATCGCCCAAACACAGTCTGAGGACGCAACCATCGGCCAAGATATTCCTCGCCCTCCGGATGCCACTCCATTTCCTGGGAACCCGATCGGAATGATGGCTCTGAGCGACAAGTTTTTTACGATGCACTCGACGCCGACTTACTTAGATCAGAAGGCGCAACTGCCAGAGTCGGTTCTGCCTGAAAATTGAAGACGATTGTTTGAATCGTGGTTCATCGTGCGTATTCAATTTCAATGAAATTGCTGTGCCTTTTCCTCCTTCTTTGTTCCTTTGTGCATGCCTCGACTGCGATTGACTCTATTGCGGGGAAAAGGACTCTGTTTCTAGGCGACAGCATCACTCAGGCTGGAACCTACGTAAGCTTCACCTCGTATTACCTTCAGCGTCTTCATCCGGAGAAGGAGTTTGATATCTACCCGCTCGGTCTGGGCAGTGAGACCGTTTCGGGGCTGAGTGAGAAGGGCCACGCCGGCGGTCGGTTTCCGCGCCCTTCTTTGTTCGAGCGACTTGATCGTGTCTTGACTAAAGTGAAGCCCAAGATTGTTTTCGCATGTTACGGAATCAATTGCGGGATTTATAAGCCACTCGATGAGGAACGGTTTGCCGCTTTCAAGGTCGGAGTGAAGCGACTCATTGCGAAGAGCAAGAAATCGGGAGTGGAACAAATCTACATTGTGACTCCTCCCATTTTTGATGCCACGACGAAAATTGGGCAGTTTAATTACGACTCGGTCATGACGGCTTATGCGGCGTGGGAAATGACGATCAAAGAAGAGGGAGTTCAGGTGATCGATCTTCACTCCGCGATGCGTAAGGCACGTGATGCTCGTAAGGAGGTGTTTTCGGGGGACCGGGTGCATCCGGGGAAAGAGGGACACTTGTTTATGGCGACCTCAATCTTGAAGGGGCTTGGTGTTGAGGCCTTAGGCGAGGATGTTGAGGAGGTTCAAAAAGACCCATTATTTAAGAAGATTGATCAACTTCGCAGCTTCCGCGGGAAGCAGTGGATGAAGCATGTAGGTTACATCCGGGAAAAGGTGGTGAAGTCACAACCGCTTGGTGACACCGAGAAGACGGTGTCCGGGATGCAGGCCGAAATTAATAAATTACGGCGGGCAAGATAGCTAGGCTACTGATCGTTTTTGGGCTGCTTGTCCAAGGGCTTTGGCTCCCCTGCTTCAGGGCAGATAGTCCGTTTGCTTTGGGGAGGAAGGTGAAAAGATCTAGTGTCGTTGTTTGGCGCTTATTTTCAGAGTCCTTGAAGTTCGCTGTCGGCGTTGCCGATTTTTTTGGTGGGGACGCCCATGCGCTTCATCATGCCGACGTAGAGGCTGGCGAGCGGCGCGTTGTCGTCGGCCTTGAGATGACGGCCGGTTTTGAGTTGGCCGTTGGCACCTCCGGCGAGAACAACAGGGATGTCTTTGGTGGCGTGGGCGTTTCCGTCACGAATTCCTGATCCGTAAAGGACCATTGAGTTATCGAGAACGGTGGAATTGCCTTCGGGAAGGCTCTTCATTTTCTGAAGGAGATAGGCAAGCTGGGCGGAGTGCCAGGTGTTGATCTTCTCATACTGGTCGAGTTGCTTCTTGTCCCCTTTGTGGTGGGAGATGGAGTGGTGGCCTCCGCTGACACCGTCGAGGAAAGAGAAGTTCTTTCCGGAAACGGCGTTGCCAAACATGAAGGTGGAAACGCGGGTGGAATCGGTCCAGAAGGCAAGGGCGATGAGATCTAGCATAAGACGTGCATGCTCGGTGTGATCGATTCGTTGGACCGAGCCTAGGCCCTTTTTGTCTCCCCCCATCGCGGTGCCAATGCGCTTGTTTAGCTCGGCAAGTTGCTTGGCGGCGGCTTCACTAATATTTTGTCCGGCGCCAATTTGTCTGGCCTCGTTTTCAATACGGCGTTCGACTTCACGAACACTTTCAAGGTATTGCTCGAGCTTGTGCTTGTCCTCGGTCCCGAGAGTTTTCTTGAGAGAATTAGCGTCATCGAGAACGATGTCGATGACGGAGCGATCTTCGGATTTGCTCTTGCCGCTTTTATCCGTGTTGCGAAAGAGTCGGTCAAAGGCGCTTTGAGGGTTGATTTCGCAAGGAAGAGGGACGTCTGGCTTCTTCCAAGAAATATGCGATCCATACAGGCGAGTGAGGTTCACGTTACGGTCGATCCCGGAAGTGATGGGCTCGGTGCCCAGTTCCATAGAAGGAAGCTTGGTGCTTCGGCCGATTGCTTCGGCGGCAATTTGGTCGATGGAGATTCCGTTTGCGGAAACATCCGACCCGGTGGTGCTGGCGATCGTAGAGCAGGTGAGCCAGCCGGCGGTTTTGAAGTAGTGGCCGTCACCTTTGTGGGAGGGCTTATTGGTGAGTCCGCTAATGACCGTAAGGTGTTCTTTGACCGCTTCGAGCGGGCTGAGGATAGGGGAAAGTTCGAAGTTTTTTCCACTGCCACTGGGAGTCCATTTGTCGGGTCGGACCCCATTGGGCATGAAGAGGCAAGCCATACGAACGGGATCACCTGAAGAGACTTTTTGTCCGTAAAGCGGACGCATTGCTTCGAGAAATGGAAGGGCGAGGGTCGCACCAAATCCGCGGAGGGTTTGGCGCCGGGAAATCTGCCAGCGATGGGTGTGGATATAGGCCATGGGCTTATGTGGGTGGGAAACTCGACTGAATAGGAAGTTAGTGGGAACCAGAGAAATTACAACTGAACAGGGTGGCATCCTTTCATGATTAAATTAATTTTGATATCTAATGGGATTCGGCTAAGGCTCTCAGCGATGAGAATTTTGGCTACTTTGTTTTTGTCGGTGCCTCTGTCTTGTTCTCTAATTTCGTGTGGTGGGCCATTAGGAGCCAGGGATTTTGTGTCCTATCAATTCCAATATGGGAAAACAGCACTTTTGCAGAATGGAATTGCTTATGCTCCTAGGAGAGCTCCTGCGGAGGTCCATCGGGCGATTGCGGCGGGCAACCGTCTTCAAAAAAAACCGTATAAGTGGGGCGGAGGCCACGCCATTTTAAATGATAGAGGTTATGATTGTTCTGGTGCGGTTTCTTATGTCTTAAGGGAGGCAGGCCTTATGAGTGGGCACATGTCTTCAAGGGGATTTTTGAACTACGGGGAACCTGGCCCGGGGAGATGGATCACGCTTTATGTGAGAAATGGTCATGTCTTTTTGACTGTGGCGGGTCTCAGGATCGATACAGGTTGGGGTGGTGGTCGGAAAGGGCCACGTTGGCAAACAGGGTCTCGTCCGGGGAAAGGGCATATCATGAGACACCCGCCAGGGTTTTAGGCATGAAAAAGCCCCGCGGTGCATCACCGACGGGGCTTGGAAAATTGGGTGATCTTTCGATCTAGCTGCGTCGGCGTCTCACGAGACCGAGGCAACCAAGAGCGAGGAGACCGAGTGATGTTGTCTCTGGAATAACACTAACACCGTTATCGCGAATATCTTGGATGGCAGCGGCGCCCAAAGCTTCGTTCCAGATGGATACGTCATCGATGTTTCCGCTGAAGCGGAAGTTGTTTCCATCGTCTTGACCCGCACCGATGTGAAGGTCCTCAAATTCGACGGTCCCGTTGGGAGAGTATTGGGCTGCCGCAGTTTCGGTGGCAGCTAGAGCACCATCGATCCAAATTGACTTGGTGTCTGTTGCCGCATCAAAAGTGAGAGCAAGGTGTGTCCAAGCATTGGGTGTGACCGAACCGCCTACCATGGTATCCCAGCCTGGATTCCCGTCGCCTGTCCAGAAATTCCAATTTCCTCCGTTGTCGTTATAGAGGATAAAACCATGAGTGCTTGTCCCTCCACCGACGTCATCGCGACTGGTGATTGGAGAGGCAAAGCCGCCTGTTGACGCAGCGTTGGCCCAGAGTGTCACGGTGAAACTTTCAGGGTTAAGGGCAGCATTAAAAGGAATGTCGATATGCCCGTTGTTGGGGAAAGCTGCTGAACTCCCAGTGTTTCCGTTTGCTCCTGCCTGGCCGAAATCGACTGTGCCACCAACGACAGAGCCGTCTAGGCCATTTCCACTGGCATCCGAGGCATCGGTATCGAGGGGGTAGTAAGCAACAAGACTTGCCGACGAAGCAATTGGGAGAAGAGCGGCGAGATAGGGGAAGAGCGAAATAAATTTCATGGTGATTTCAATTAGAGTTTTAAAGCATGTCAGAATTTGGACAAGAGGGCAAGGATTATTTTAGAGTGGGCGGACACGATAGAAAGCCTTCGCAGTTCCGGCGGGAAGAGAGAGGTCAGTAAATGTTGTTGTTTCTCCATCGCTGTTAAGGTTGTCAGTGAGTTCGTCCCAAATTATTAGATCGGTAGAGCGTTCCACGATGTAGGTGGCGTTGCTTACCGAGTCGAAGGTGATCGTAACTTGGCCGTCAGCAGGACCGAAGTTCAAAGCGGTGATCACTAGATCTCTTGCGGCTCCGGTGAAGCCCCCGACGCCGCTTGCCATGATAGCATTGATGTCTTGTTCTGAGAGCGCGGCGCGGAAGAGACCGACATCATCAATTTTACCATCAAAGAAGAAGTTGAGTCCATCGTCTTGACCAGCGCCGATATGAAGGGTTTCCGTTTCCACAGTCCCATTGGGAGAATATTGGTTGGCAGCGGTATCAGAGGCGACGTCCACTCCATCAATGTAGAAGGTTTTGGTCTCGGTAAGACTGTCGTAGCTGATGGCGAGGTGAGTCCAGGTATCCGTCAATACGGGGCTGGCAGCGAGGGTGTCCCACCCACTATCTCCATCGCCGGTCCAGAAGTTCCAGTTCCCTCCATTGTCATTGTAGATGATAAATCCGTGGGTCGAGACTCCGCCACGGACATCATCCCGGCTGGTGATGGGTGAGGCGAATCCTCCGGTCGAGGACGCGTTGGCCCACATCGTAACGGTGAAGTCAGTTGGGTTAAGATTCTGATCAAAGGGGACGTCAATACGCGATCCTCCGGCGAATGTAAGAGAGCCTCCGGTAGTGGCATTGGCCCCTTCGGCAGGAGCTAGAACACCCTCAATTGTTCCGTCAAAGCCATTGCCACTGGCATCGGTGCCATCGATATCTAAGGGCCACCATGCGACAAGGATATCTCCAAATGGAACTTGCGCTGACAGTGCAACGACCGCGTTGGGGACAAGGGGGTCATCGCTCACAATCTCGAGAGAAGCGGTAAAGGTCCCTTCTCCTCCCTGGCTATCGAAGGTCACGTTGACCTTTCCGGTTCCGCCCCCAGCAGCGAGGGAAGCTGGTCCGCTTGCTTTGAATTTTTCGGCATCGGGGCCGGTGATGTTGTAGGCCGAAATGTTGAGTCCGCGGGTGGTTCCACTGTTAGTGATTGTCAGGGAGCCATTGGTGGTTTCGCCGAGGTCGAGAGTCTGGTCGCTCACAAGCATGGGATCATGGATGACCCCGCTGATGCTGATGATACGGGCTGGTGTCAAAGAGTCGTCGCTAGTGATTTGAAGATTTGCAGAAAACTCTCCGGTTGTTCCGAGAGGATTGAAAGCGATGGTGATATTACCGGTCTGGCCTGGTGCAATGCTTCCTGGGAAGGTGGTGACGGAGAAATTGGCATCGTCGCCAAAGGTGGCGGCCGAAATGTTGAGCGACTGGGTCTGTCCAGCGTTCTTGATGGGTAAATCCAGACTTTGGATCGTGCCATCAAGGTCTATCGTCACCGCGTTGGGAGTGGACAGTGCGGGATCTGAACGGCCACTTACGATCCCATTATCCATGATGCTTTGGATAAATGATTCTTCTAACACTTCGTTCCAGATTCCAACATCGTCGATGTTTCCGCTGAAGCGGAAGTTGAGTCCATCGTCTTGGCCTGAACCGATGTGAAGATCCTCAAATTCAACCGTTCCGTTGGGCGAGTATTGGGCTGGCGCAGTTTCGGTGGTAGCTAGAGAGCCATTGATCCAGATTGACTTGGTGTCTGTGGCAGCATCAAAAGTGAGGGCAATATGTGTCCAGACGTTTGGTTCAACGGGACCGCCTACCATCGTATCCCAGCCTGGATTTCCATCACCCGTCCAAAAATTCCAGTTCCCTCCATTATCATTGTAGAGGATGAAACCATGAGTGCTTGCCCCTCCACCAACGTCATCGCGGCTGGTGATGGGGGAGGCGAAGCCACCTGTCGATGAGGCGTTGGCCCAAAGTGCTACTGTGAAGCTTTCAGGATTCAAGGCTTCGTTGAAAGGAATGTCAAGATGACCATCGTCAGGAAAAGAGGCCGAGGAGCCGGTGTTGGCATTGGCTCCATCCTGACCATAGGTCACCGTCCCACCTTGGATTTCGCCATCGTAACCGTTACCTGTGGCGTCGAGGGCGTCGGTATCGAGAGGCCAGTGTGCCACAAGCTCGGCATGAGCACCATTTAGGGTGAGGCAGGAAATTAAAATCTTTGAGAATGTTTTCATACAGAAATGAGAATCGAATTTGTAGTAAAGTTAGAGGTATTAACTTTTTAATTTCGAAGCAAGTCCAGAGTCACACGGATTCGAAAAAACCAGCGGGTGCCGGAGACGGCCGGAGATAATTTAAATTCAATAAGTTCAGTTCCATCTCCCTGATGGCCTCTACTTTGCTCGGTTAGCAGGGCTGATGCGTCGATCCAGTTGATAAGGTCGGTCGAAGCTTCGATTTGAAAAGTGACATCGTCTGCTCCCAAACGTCTAGGGTAGGTGAAGGTGTCGCCAGTCATTTGCGTCATCCCTCCATGGCCAAGGGCGTAGTCAATCAGGTCTGGTCTACCGTTTCCATTTAAGTCGCCGTTAGCTTGGCCACTGAAAGTGATGGCGTCGGTGGTTCCGGGATTTCCTCCACTGGTCAAACTGGGCCGCCAATTCGAGGCGAGTGATGGGTCCGGCCTAAGCGTCGGGTTCATGAGAATCAGGCTAGTCCCACTGCCATCGGGCGAGGTCGGCCAGGGAGCCTGATCATCGTAACGAAACTCTGAAATAGTGCCGCGCGAGGCATCCTCAAGTTTTAGGAGTTCGCCCCCGTTACTAAGAGCTGTCCCATTTTCGAAATCTGAGGCCTTGATCGCCATACGATTTCCGGGAGCGAGAAGCGTGCCGGGCGGAATCGTGTAATTGATACCATCCGTGAATGATATTCCTCCAAGATTTAGAGTAACGCTCTCGCTAATATTCATGATTTCGATGAATTCTTCGCCTGCTCCTTCTCCTGGATGATACATGATCTCAGTGATGACTAAAAAGCGTTGGGCATTGCTCGGCTGATTCTCGGTGATTGCTTCGGAAATGAGCGAGCCATCGGCATCAGATAAGCTCAGGATTTCGGCGAAGTTGGAAAGGTGACCGTTGTAGTTTCCAATGACGTAGAGGCCTTCCTCGCCGGTCGGGCTGGCTGGGCGGAGCCGAAAGTCATGCACGTTCGGTGAGAGGTAAAGGCTGTTATTGGAAGGAATGACGGTGCCGGGAGGTAGGCTGAATTCGACTCCACCACCGATAGTCCAGCCAGATAAATCAACAGCTTCATTGTTCGGATTTTTCAGTTCGATGAATTCCTCATCTTGATTTCCGGACTCTGGATTCGACTCGATGGTTCCGAAGTTTACCACAAGCCCTGTTGATTGTTGCTTTGGAATAAGACCAGAACCACTCGGTCCGTAAGTTTCAAAGAGAGCGTTACGGCGATTCGGGAGAGAGGTGTTGAGGACGCCATTGTAACCGTTATTAAAATTCGTGATCCCGGTTCCCGACCAGAGTGCTTGGTCGACTACGACGTCGCGTTGGATGGTGCTCCGGAAACTTTCTAGGAGGTTCTCAAAGTATCCACCATTGGCACCCGGGCGGTCGACCAGTTCCGGCTCACAGAGCAGGTCGCTACTTCCCGATGACTGATTAATGATCTGGATGGCGAGAATGTTTTCTCCGGCGATCAGTGAAACTCCAGGAAGAGGGAAATTGATAAAGTTTACGGCTTGGCTATCTGGATGTGATGAAGCGGTGGAATTGTAACGAACTGTTCCGTTGATGTTGTCACGGGCAATTTCTTTACCATTGAGGTAGGCCACGAAGCCATCGTCATAGCGCATTCTCAGGACGAGGTTTGAGGAAGGAGAATCGACCACGTTGAAGTGGAAGCGTTGGTAAACGGAAGTGCCGTTTGAGACGATTTCGGAAGGTTTGACCCGAGTTTCGATCAGGCCCAAGTAGTCGCCGGGATTGTTTTCGTAACCGAGTCCGGCGGTGCCAGAGAGCCAGGCTGAGTCATCGAATTCGGGGAGATACCAGCTTGATTCTAGGGAGGCATCGATTGGAGCCAAATAGCGAAGGCGTGCTCCCTGGTCGAGAATGGGGGTTGAGGGTCCAGCTTCGGGGATAGCGAGGTATTCATCCATCAGCGTCCTGACCCGGCGCATATACATTTCGCGAGTCACCGGATTATCGAGGATGGCTGCGTGGAGGTGGTTTTGCCAGATGGGATTGGGGTTGCCGCCCAGTAGCTCCTGAGTGTGCAAGGCGTCGCCATAAAGTGGGCTGGACCAGTTCTCGTTACCATTGGTCCGGCCAGTGGGAAGGCCCTGATCGCCATCCCAGGCAATGCGAAACCACTCTCCGCGATCCAGATCATGATAAACGTAGTAGTTCTTGGTCAGTTGGTCGTGGTTGAAAGGAACACACATTGCGGCCATCACGTTAATGTAGTTGGGGATGTTGACAGTGTCGGCCACGAAGCCAAAACGATTAGGGTTTGAAATATTAATCCCCGAAGTTAGCTCGCGAAGCTCCGTGTAAGGTTTGTTTTTTCGGAGAACTTTGCGGTAGAGACTGGAGTTGACGGTGGGTGACAAGGTGGCCGGAACGTTGATCGCTTTATACATTGAGCCGGTTGGGTCGACACCACGGCGTTCAAGAAATTCCTCATCGACTTGCTCGACGAAGGTGAAAAGTCCCATGTCGGATCCGTTACGCTTGATCCAGAGATATCGTGTTTCGGGAGCCATTGCGCCGGCTTCGTTGAGGAAGGCGAAGATCGTATTCTCGCGGACATAGGAATCGCGATAGTGGGAATTAACATTGATTTCTTCAACTCGTTTGGCCTCTGGTTTCCACCGGAAATGATCACCGCGGTAGAAGTCGAACTTATATTTGTGCTTCGGCCAGTTTGCGGTGCTTTGTCCGCGGATACGGCAGAAAATATTGTCATAAAATTGGCCTTCAAAATAGAGCGATCCACGGGTCCCTCCACGCGTGTCAGCTGCCCCGCTGTTTCGGACAAACCAATGCATGACCGATTGGTCAAGCGAGATGCTAGGATCGCTGATCACAGTGCCAAAGTATTGCGCTGATTCGGTGAGATCGGGGAAGGGTGGTTCGCGGGTCGATTCGCCGGAAGTTGTTGTTGCGACAAGATACCAACGGACCATTTCTCCGGCCTCATAGGCACTCGCGGGTATGGTCGCGCTATATTGGTTGTTTGCGCCCGCCGTCATTGTAAGTTGTCGTTCGGTTCCAAAGCCTACTCGGTAAAAGAGCTTAGAGCTGGCAATGTCGCCAATTCGTGGAGTGATATTTGCGCTGATGACGAGGTCTTCCCCAGGAGTGGGTGGTAATGGGTTTCGAGTCAGCCCTTCAACCTTGGGGCCGATTTCACTTCGAAAAGAACCGTTGGGTGCACCTGGAGTCGGTTCAAGATAAGTGAGGGTTCCTGAGTTGCTGATGCCATAAGAGACATCATTGAATTGGGCTGGATAAGCGGGAGAGAACTCTGAAACAATATTCCCGTCCGGATCCGAGAGCGCGAGATATTCGCCGCTTTTTGCGAGCTGAAAATTGAGAGCTTCGGGGCTGCTATTGGCGAAGAAAATCTTGTATCCGCCGGCTGGAATTTGCCCGGGAGGAAAAGTGAATTTCTCGAGTTGGGTAGAGTCGTCGCTGAGATGCCAACCTCCGATTTCTAGGGCAAAAGGATTTGGATTATGGAGTTCGACCCAATCAGAGCGATTGCCATCGGGCGCGACGAGCCCGGTTTCATTGTCTGCGAGAAATTCGGTGATGATGGGAGTGAGAGACTCAACATCCACCCCGACCGTGATTTGGGACGTCGCTACGGGAGATGATTCTCCAATTGCGGTGATGGTGTAAGTGGTGGTCTCGGTGGGAGTCACTACGATGCTTCCGGGCTCCGCGGCGACGCTACCCACGCCGGGCGAAATGCCCGCCGAGGTGGCATTTTGAATGTCCCAGGAAAGAGTGACACTTTGCCCTGAATCAATGAATGGCGGACTGGCCTCGAATGTTATGATGGAAGGCGAGCCGCCCGGGACACCATTCGTCATGAGATCTTTGATCTCGGCCGGAGTGAGGACATGATCCCATAGAGCGACATCATCGATCAGGCCATCGAAGAAAAATGCTCCACCACTGTCGGCACCCGAACCGATGTGTAGGTTTTCCGATTGGGGGCCATTTGGGCTATAAAGGTTGGGAGCCGAATTGGAGGCTGCAAGCGAGCCGTTTACATAGAGCCTTTTGGTTTGGTTTCCGTCATCGTAGCTCACTGCGATATGGGTCCAGGAGCCGACCTCGACCCTTCCGCCGGACATTTGATTCCAGGCTCCCGATCGTCCTCCCGTTCCGGTCCAGAAGTTCCAATTGCCGCCGCTGTCATTATAAACGAGGTAACCGTGAACCGACGCTGGAGTGTCGTCGCGACTCGTGACTGGGGAGGCAAAGCCGCTAGTGCTGTCGGCATTGACCCACATTGAAAGGGTGAAGCTCTCCGGATTCATTGCTGAATCGAAAGGCACCGTAATGGTCGAGGTAGAGCCATTGAACTCGGCCGCGGTGCCAGTGTGGTTGGCGGCTCCCTCCACGCCAAAGGTTACGCCGGATTCGGATCCGTCGTGGTTTCCGAGAAGATCTTGGGCATTGCCATCAAGTGGCCAGTGGGCGACGAGTTCACCTTGGACCCGATGGGTTGTGATGAGGAGAAGCGCAAGGAAAGTTTGAGCAAACAAATTCATGGAAGAGCTAATACCCTCTTGAGTCATGAGGTATCATTCAAGTAGCATCTTAAGTAGATTGATGATGAAGATTTTTCCTGTTGTTGCTGTGGTGACCCTTTGCCTTCCCTTGAAAGGTGTCGAGAGCCAGAAACTCAACAAGCCCAATTCACCCGAGGGAGCGACCATGTTTGACCGATTGGGGCCGGAAAGAACGGGGATTGATTTTACACGCGAGTGGAAGCCGCCTGCAAAGTGGGCGGCAGAAATTAGCGGCTCATTTACGGGAGGAGGAGTTTGTCTGGGAGACTTTGATCGCGATGGAAACACGGATCTTTTTCTTTCGAGAATGACTGATGGGGGACGGCTTTATCGAAACCTCGGGGACTTTAAATTCGAGGATGTCACCGAGGAAATGGGAATGGCATCACCTGGCCTTTGGGGGGCTGGTTGTGCCTGGGCTGATGTCAACGGTGATGGGTGGCTCGATCTGTATCTCTGCGCTTTCGATGGCCCCAACCGGCTTTTCATCAATCAAGCCGGGAAGGGATTTGAAGATCAGGCGGAAGAACAAGGACTCGCTTTTAAGGGAGCCAGTTTAATGATGGCCTTCAGTGATTATGACCGCGATGGCGATTTAGATGGCTATCTTTTAACCAACCGGATTCCGCCCGGTGAGGAACTTAAGGATGTGCGCTTTCGGCTCGTCAAAGGGCCGGATGGCGAACCCGTAATTTTACCCGAAGAGATGCAACAATATGCGGGGCTTATTAAATCGCCCAGCGGCTACAAGCAAATCGCCTCCGGACAATTCGACCGCCTCTATCGAAACGATGGTGGGAAGTTTGTTGAAGTGGGAAAGGAGGCCGGTGTCCGGGAATCTGAATACGGTCTTTCTGCGACTTGGTGGGACTACGATGCCGATGGGTGGCCGGATCTCTACGTCGCTAATGATTTTTATGGAGCTGATCACCTTTACCGCAACAAGGGGGACGGCACTTTTGAAGATGTTGCTCCTAGAGCTTTTCCCCATACTCCCTGGTTCTCAATGGGGTCGGATGTGGCCGATATCAATAATGACGGGCTCTTTGACTACATGGCTTCAGACATGGCCGGTAGTGACCACTACAAGGAGAAGATGTCGATGGGCAATATGACTGGGAAGGACAGTGATTCTTGGTTTCTCAACTGGCCAATTCCAGCTCAATACATGCGTAATGCGGTTTATCTTAATACCGGAACCGGTCGCTTCAATGAGGTTGCTTTTCAAACCGGGTTGGCGGCAACTGACTGGACTTGGGCGGTCAAATTTGGCGACCTTGACTGTGACGGGAGGGAGGATGTTTTCATCTCTACTGGAATGAGCCGGGATTGGTTTAATAGTGATTTGCGGAACCAGGAGGAGGCCTTAATTCTCAGCAAAGGAAGCGCTGCGGGACAGGCTTTTTGGAATGACAAGGAACCACTGGCTTTGAAAAATTGGGCCTTCCGAAATGAGGGCGACTTAAAGTTTAGCAACGTGGGCCGTGAATGGGGGCTCGATGTAAAAGCGGTCAGTTACGGAGCGGCATTGGGTGATCTTGATGGAGACGGAGACCTTGATTTGGTGGTCAATAATTTTGGTGGGGCACCTGGAGTTTATCGTAACGGGCAGGAGATGGGTGAGCGATTGACGTTGGATCTGCGCGGTGCTGAGAGAAATCGCTCTGCTCTTGGTGCGGTGGTGCGGGTTGAAATTTCGAGCGAGCCATCTGTCTTAATGCGAACCGTAACGTCATCGCGTGGTTTCATGTCTAGTAATGACACCTTGCTGCACTTTGGTTTGGGCGAGGCGAACAAGGCAAATCGAGTCGTCATCGACTGGCCGGATGGGGGCCGACAAATCCTCGAAAATTTGGCCGCCGGAAGGCGTTATGTCATCGAGCAACCCCGGGATCTACCACCCCGAAAAAAGAAGGAGGCAAAGACTCTCTTCACTGAGTCGAGGATGCTCTCGCGGGTGAGACCCACCGAGGATATTTTTAACGATTTTAGTCGGCAACCCCTATTGCCCTCGAGGCACTCACAGATGGGGCCCGGAATTGCAGTGGGTGACATCAATGGCAATGGCCGAGAGGATCTTTATGTTTCGCATCCGGCAGGGCAGGAAGGAAAACTTTACGAACAAACCGATGGCAGTGGCCGGTCAACCTTCTCCGCGCTGGAGACTAAGGTGCTTGCGGTGGATGCTGCGAGTGAGGATATGGCCCCTCTTTTCTTCGATGCAGATAATGATGGCGATCTTGATCTCTTCGTGGTGAGTGGAGGAGTAGAGGGTGATCCAGGGCAAGGAGTTTATCGTGATCGTCTTTATCTGAATTCGGGCCAAGGCGAGTTTCAAAAAGCTCCTGTCGGAATGCTACCGGGAAGCACTGGGAGTGGCTCGGTGGCATGTGCGGCTGACTATGATCGGGATGGCGATTTGGACCTCTTCGTGGGAGGGCGGGTGGTTCCGGGTTCTTACCCCGAGTCGCCGCAAAGCGAGCTCCTTCAGAACGACGGAGGGAAGAAGTTTGTTGATGTGGCTGCGGGACGATTCGGGGGATTGGTAACTTCGGCCTTATGGACTGATGTCGATGCCGATGGTTGGCTGGACTTACTCGTAACGCGGGAATGGGGAACCGTTGCTCTTTTCCGAAACAATAAGGGTGAGTTGATTGAGGACACTCAAAAAGCTGGACTCGCGGATCGCACCGGGTGGTGGAACAGCATCGTGGGAGGAGATTTTGATGGTGATGGTGACTTCGACTACGTGGTTGGAAACAACGGGCTTAACACTAAGTATGAAACTCCAGCGCTTCTTTACTATGGTGATGTTGGTGGCAGTGGCAGGAAGCGGATTCTTGAAGCCGAGATGGAGCAAGGAAAGTGCTATCCGATTCGTGGATTGAGTTGTTCCAGCAATGCCATGCCTTTTTTGAGAAAAAAGACTCCTAAGTTCCACGACTTCGCCTCGGCAACGCTATTTGATTTGTATTCAGGTGGCTTAGACAAGGCGGATCGTTACGAGGTCAATACTCTAGAAAGTGGGCTGCTGATCAATTCAGGTGAGGGAATTTTTGAGTTCCGACCACTGCCTGCGATAGCGCAGGTGGCTCCGGTTTTTGGAATGGCAGTGAGTGACTTTGATGGTGATGGAAATCTCGATGTCTTCTTGGCGCAAAATTCCTACGCCCCACAGGTGGAAACTGGCCGGATGGATGGGGGAACGGGCGCGCTTTTAAAAGGGCTCGGGGATGGTCACTTCGAAGCGATTCGCGCGGACCGGAGCGGCATCATTGCTGCGGGCGATGCCAAAGGTGTGGCGCTGGCCGATGTGAACAGCGACCGTTGGCCGGACCTTCTTGTTGCGAATAATGATGCGGCGATGCAGGTCTTTGAATCAGTTCCTCCAATGGGAGCACGAAGTTTGACGATCAAACTGAAGGCGCTACCGGTCTTGACAATAGGGGCGCTCGTTAAAGTGACGCTCGAAAGTGGGAAAACACTCATTCGTGAAATTTCGGCAGGTGGATCGTATCTCTCCCAGTCATCGAGTCTCCCGCAATTTGCCATCCCGATTGGTGAGTCTGCCAAGTCGATCTCAGTGAGATGGTCGGATGGTGAGACTACTTCGGCACAGGTGACTCGTGATGCCATGACGATTTCACGTGGTCATTGAAATCAATAAGCCAATTCGACTGATAGACAGGATTCTGAAATGCAGTAAAAATGCTGGAGTGTTTGGACGAATCATCAGTTGTCTTGGTTTGTTAATCGGTCCTCTTTTGGGAGCCGAGGCGGACTGGGCGTATGCTCCGGTTGAAAATCCCGAACTCCCCAAGGTCGATACTGCAGATTGGAGCCGGGAAGAGATGGACTTCTTCGTTTTGGCCGGGATTGAGAAGCGGGATGATCTCCCGACCAAGCCCGCCGCAAAGCGGACCCTTATTAGGCGAGCTTACCTTGATCTACACGGGCTGCCTCCCTCGATTGGTCAGATTGAGGCCTTCCTGAAAGATGAGCGTGATGATGCTTGGGGTCGGCTGATTGATGAGCTTTTACAATCACCGAGATATGGCGAACGATGGGGCCGGCATTGGCTTGATGTCGCCCGTTATGCCGATACCAATGGAATGGACGAAGACATTGCCCATCCGTCTGCATGGAGGTATCGGGACTATGTCATCCGTTCTTTTAACGAGGATAAGCCATTCGATCGATTCATTGTCGAGCAGTTGGCGGGGGATTTGTTGCCGTCGAAAAATATCGCGCAAAAGCGGGAGCAGACAGTGGGTCTCGGCTTTCTTTCGGTCGGTCCTAAAATGTTGGCTTGTGACGATCCGGACAAAATGCGGCGCGATATTATTGACGAACAAATGGATACGATGGGGCGCGCTTTTTTAGGAATGACGATCGGCTGTGCACGTTGTCATGACCACAAGATCGATCCTATTTCGATTGAGGACTA
Source organism: Akkermansiaceae bacterium (assembly GCA_029242935.1). GTDB lineage: Bacteria > Verrucomicrobiota > Verrucomicrobiia > Verrucomicrobiales > Akkermansiaceae > SW10. The sequence goes on along the minus strand of JAQWSX010000119.1, from coordinate 4,152 downwards.
TTATGGACTCGCAGGAATCTTCATGTCTACTAAGACGCTCACGAAATACTCAGTGGTTGCTGAGTTTCATGAGCACGATCTGACAAAGGAAGCGCATCAAAAAAAATGGCAGGAGGTGAGCCGGCTTGAGGGAGAGCAGAAAAAAAAGGAAACTCCGAAAGACCAGAAGGAGAAGCTCGCAGAGAAGATTGCTGCTTTGAAGAAAGATCTCCCGGCACCTTTCAAAGTAATGGGCGTGACGGAGTATCCCACGCAAGATGTGAAGGTTCATTTACGGGGTGATTATTTGACCTTGGGTGAAGAAGTTCCGCGCGGGGTGCCAGCCGCTTGGACTAAAGGGAAAAAGGTCGCTATGCCGGAAAAGCAAAGCGGGCGACTGGAATTGGCGCGCTGGATTGCCTCTGCTGAAAATCCTCTGACAGCCCGGGTGATCGTGACTCGTCTTTGGCGTTGGCAGTTAGGGCGCGGACTCGTCCCGACTCCGGATACTGTGGGGGGGCTGGGGGAAAAGCCAACTCATCCTGAGTTGCTGGATCATCTGGCTCGAAAGTTCGTCGAGTCAGGGTGGTCGGTGAAATCAATGCATCGGCTCATGATGAATTCGGCAACTTATCGCCAGTCGTCGGAGGCAAACTTGGCCGTATTGGAATATGACCCGGAGAACAAACTTTTCGCACGTTGGCAACGTCGACGGGTCGAGGCGGAGGTGATTCGCGATAGTATTCTCATGAAAGCGAATCGGCTCGACTTGGATATGGGGGGCTCAATGTTGGTGATACAACCGAACAAGTATGCCGATCAGGGAAAGCTCACGGCGCACTCAATGATTCCAAGGCGGACGGTCTATTTGCCGGTTTACCGGAGCTCGGGATATGATGGTCAAAAGGCTTTTGATACAGCTGATCCAGCGGTATCAAATGGCAATCGTCGCACCTCCACGGTGGCAGGGCAGGCGCTCTATTTAATGAATAGCGAGCTTATGCACGCGTCGTCGAAGGCTCTGGCTGACCTCGCTATTTCACAAGCGACTAATGGTCGCTCGGCGTGGCTGATCAAACATGTTTTGGGCCGTGATCCGACAAAAGATGAGACCGCTCGAGGTAATACTTTTGTTGAAAGCTATGGCGACGAAAAAGGGGCGTTGGCTGCTTTTGCGAGAGTGCTTTTATCAAGCAATGAATTTTTGTATATGGATTAAAACATCATGAACTTGTGTCGTCATCGGGCGGGACTTCCGCTTTCCCGTCGGGAAATGTTGCAACGATCCGGAACAGGATTCGGGGCGCTGGCCTTACATGCGATGTTAGCTCGGGAAGTAGAGGGGAGGACGAAGGCGCCTTCTTTGCCCGGTACCGCCAAGCGGGTAATCTTCCTTTTTATGCACGGTGGTCCGTCGACAGTTGATTTATTCGATCCCAAGCCACTCCTTGTGCGAGATGATGGGAAGCCCTTCCCACTCAAAGTCCCTCGGATTACTTCGCATAAATCAAACAATCTTCTTCTGAAATCTCCTTGGGCTTGCGCGCAGCATGGTGAAAGCGGAGCGCAGGTTAGCGAGCTACTTCCGCATATCGCGTCTATTGCGGATGATCTTTGTTTTGTGAGATCGATGCATGGTTCGAACTCTCGTCATGGCGGGGCTTTGCTGGAGCTACATACCGGATCGGACACCTTCACTCGGCCATCGATGGGCTCGTGGATCAATTACGGTCTCGGCTCAGAAAACGAAAATCTCCCTGGTTTTATTACGATTAATCCTAGCGGCAGCCACGGAGGAGCCGGAGCCTGGTCTTCTGCTTTTCTCCCTGCAAAATATAGCGGAACAAGAATTGGTGGGAAGAGCGGCGGGATGAAAGTCCCCTTTATCGATAATCCGTTGCAGAATCGTGGGAAGCAGCGGAAGGAGCTGGATTTATTGGCGTCGTTTAATCGGGACCATCTCGCGCAACGTGGAGTTGATAGCGAACTCGAATCACGAATCGCCTCCTATGAATTGGCTTTTAAAATGCAAATGGAGGTGCCTGGGGTGCAGGATATTTCGAGTGAGCCGGATTATATCAAAAAACTGTATGGAGCTGATGTGGGTCCGACTAAGTCCTTTGGCGAGCAGTGCCTCATGGCGCGTCGTTTTAGCGAAGCGGGAGTGCGTTTCGTTCAGGTGTCCCATCGATACTGGGATTCCCATGGAAACCTAAAAAAGGAACACGAAAAGCTCAGTAAAGAGATGGACAAGCCGGTCGCCGGACTGATCTCGGATTTGAAAAAACGGGGTCTTCTTGATGAGACGCTTGTGCTTTGGGGAGGGGAATTTGGCCGAACACCAACCGCGCAGGGGAACGATGGCCGCGATCATAATCCCCATGGCTTCACCATGTTTATGGCTGGAGGAGGGATAAAGCCAGGGACGGTCTATGGTTCAACCGACGACTATGGCTACTACGCCGAAGACAAGCCGGTTCACTTTCACGATCTTCATGCGACGATTCTGCACTTGATGGGAATCAACCACGAGGAATTCACCTATCGCTACGCCGGTCGCGATTTTAGGCTTACGGATGTTGAAGGGAAGGTGATTCATGGAATCCTCTCGTGATTTTCGTGCTTCGATGGAGGGTTGATTGTGGAGATGATCTGGACATGCTCCGCGCATGTCGTTTGGGGATATTTGCGCTGTGTCTTCGGCGTTGTTCTGGTCAGTGGCAGTGATCCTGATGCGGGTGTCGGGATTGAAGGTCCCACCACTACCGCTCACCTTTTTCAAAATCTGGGTCGCGGTCTTGCTCTTAATGGGAACCCTCTTGTGGGAAGGGAGTCCATGGGTTCTGGATTTAACGGGTCAGGATTATCTACGGCTGGTGGTGAGTGCGGTGTTGGGAATCACGCTAGCGGACACCATGATTGCATCAGCTTTAAATCGTCTGGGCGCGAGTTTACAAGCCTTGGCGGACTGTGTGTATTCGCCGGTGATTGCGCTGGTTGGGTTGGTGATGTTTGGGGAGCATCTGAGCGCTTGGGAAATGGTGGGCGGAGCACTTGTGGTGTCGGGGGTTTTTGTTGGTGCTACGCGAACGGTCGAAATTAAGAAGCCAGGAGATCTTTGGGTGGGGATTCTTCTGGCAGCCGGAGCGCATATTATTATGGCGGTTGGTATCTTGATGGTGCGGGATCTTTTTCGGGAGCACTCTTTGATTTGGGTTTCAACTTTCCGATTTGTGGTCGCGGGAGTAATGATGTTTTTGTGGGTGGCTCCGGGAGGAAGAAAAAAGTTGGGGCATTTGTTCCTTGGGTTTCGGACGCGGGAGATCTGGAAGTTTATGATTCCGATGTCGATTCTCGGGCCATTTTTAGCGACCTTATTTTGGGTCGCTGGGTTCAAGCATCTGAACGCAGGGCGGGCGGCTATTTTCAATCAACTTTCAACAGTCTTCATCGTGTTATTGGCGTATCTCATCTTAAAAGAGAAGTTCACGAGGCGGAAGATCGCAGGGGTCTTGCTTGCAATTGCCGGTTCGCTGGTGGTTGCGATGCATTGAGGTGAAAATTTCGGGGATAGTTGCCAGAGGAATCAATGCCTGATTGACTTTAGAAAATTTGACGATCTTTGTGCCTTATGAAACCTGCTGTTCTCTTCTTTAGTCTCTTTTGGTCATCTGCTTTTGCTGATGATTGGCAGCAGTGGTTTGGGCCGAAGCATGATGGCGTATGGCGAGAGACGGGGATTATTGATAAATTTCCAGCTGGTGGGCCCAAGGTTCTTTGGCGGACTCCTGTTAACCGTGGATACGCCGGGCCATCAGTCGCCGGGGATCGTGTTTTTGTGATGGACCGTAAGGCTCTCGATACTTCGGAAGCGAAGGCAAAGGGAGCGCGAACTGGAGAGAAACAGGGAGACGAGCGCCTTCTCTGTCTTGACGCATTTTCTGGTAAAGTGATTTGGGAAAAAGCCTACGACTGCCCTTACACTATGTCTTATTCCGCGGGGCCTCGAGTGACCCCCCTTGTCGATGAAGACCGCGTTTATACTTTCGGCGGAGAAGGCAATCTCATTTGCCGTGCGACCGAGGATGGCTCGAAGAAATGGGCCCACGATTTCAAAGATCTGTTCGGTGTGACAACTCAGACCTGGGGATTTGCGGCTTCACCGCTTGTGCA
>JAQWSX010000117.1 GCA_029242935.1 Akkermansiaceae bacterium | reverse complement strand
CGGACAGGAATTACGAAAAGGAAAAGTGGAACTCAAGGAAGGCCCTCACGATATCCGTGTCGAGTATCTCGCCTATGGCGCCCCCAACGGATTCCGGGCCGGCTGGACCGAACCAGGATCTAACCACGCCAAACTTTCAGTCGAAAGCCTTCGCCAAAAGGATAATCGGAAACCTAAAAAAGAGACTCTTCCTACCCTCATTAGGGCGATGCAAGATGGCTATGCCGCCATTCTTTGCTCACCGCAATTTCTCTACTTAAAAGAAAAACCAGGGCCCCTCGATGACTTCGCGATCGCATCACGGCTGAGCTACTTCCTCTGGTCGTCGATGCCGGACGGGCAACTCCTTGACTTAGCCAAAGCGGGAAAACTTCAGAATCCTGCGGAACTCGACCGGCAGGTCGAGCGCATGCTCAAAGATGCCAAAGCCGCCGCCTTCACACGCCATTTCACCTCCGCTTGGCTACGGCTCGACAAGCTTGGCAAAATGCCACCATCCGGAGGCGACTTCCAATTTTACAAGAACCTTAAAGTTGAGCCCATGCTCCTCAAACAAGTCACCACTTATTTTGAAGAAATCCTCAACACCAATAGTCGTATTTCGCAATTCATCGACTCCGACTACACCTACATGAATCAGGTCTTAGGCAAATGGATCTATCGTCGTGAAGACATCCGGGGCAGTCGCCTCCGAAAGGTCAAACTCAACGATCCCCGCCGGGGCGGCATCTTCACTCAACCAGGAATCATGACCGCGACTGCCAACGGAGTCGACACTTCGCCTGTCATCCGAGGCACCTGGGTTCTCGAAAATATCCTCGGAACTCCTCCCTCACCTCCACCACCGGATATCGAACCTCTCCCGACTGACACCCGTGGTGCTGTCACGATTCGCGAACGTTTGGATCTGCATCGTAAAAACGAGTCCTGCTCTTCTTGCCACGCAAAGATCGACCCCATGGGTTTTGCCTTTGAAAACTTCGATGTGGTGGGTCGCTGGCGTGACCGTTACCGGGGTGTCAACGAACCCATCGATACCAAATCAACGACCACCAACGGGAGAGAGATTGCTGATATCATTGAGTTCAAGAAGATGCTCAAGGAACGCGAATCTCAAATTGTCCATTGCCTCACTGAAAAAATGCTGACCTACGGGACTGGCCGAAGACTAGAAGCGACCGACCGCGGAAAGATAGATCATATAATCAAAGAACTTGGTAAAAAAGAAAATCGTCTGCGCGACCTCGTTCACCTCGTCGTTAAAAGCGACCTCTTTCTCAACAAATGATTTTTACTGAAAGCTCTGATAGGCTTTCATCTCCTTGAGGATCGTTGGAATAGCAGCGTCCATCGATTTGTAACGCGCTACATCATCTGGCATTGTTCGGAGTTTTTCAGCTGTTGTATTCCAGACGCTAGGATCTTCTGCGAGTTCCTTTAAAGGAGTTGTTTCAATTCGGATCCCCATGAGAACTCCATCGGAAAGACCAGTGAAAATCTGATGCTCAATACGCAAATAGACTTCGTCTAAACTCAACGTTTCATCAAGGCGCTGGCGATTCAGATCCGGATGATAATCAAGAGCATCACTTCGAGTGAAACTCCAATTCTCTCGACAATATGATTTGCCTGGCTCCAGTTTTTCCAAAAACCTCCTGATCATTTCACCAATCTGCGGATTCAATCGCGGCACAATTCCATGCACCTCAGCAAGCGTCTTCCCGATAGCATGTCGAAGATCCCAAGAGGATGGAAAACACACTGACCCCGCAACCACTTGGCTCGTTAGGCGATCCATGAATAGTAAATCAGCCTCCCATTGCTTCGAGAGCAATTTGAGATTACGTGGTTCCTTCGCAACAACCTGCTCCCATTCCAGAGCTAAATCCCATGCCTCTCCTACTAGATTTTCTCCTTTTTCAGTAAAAGCCGAATAGCGCTCAAAGCTCTCTTCCAATTGGCGACTTCGTTCCAACAAAAGCCCACCGCTTTCATCCTGCTGAGCGAAAAAAGACTTAGCGTCTCCCTTGCGCATTCGAAAAGCCCACTCGAATCCTCCCGGCGCAAAAAGCCGTTTCCAAAAAGGATTTTTTGATTCTTTGCCAAATGATTTCAAGGTCTTTATCGTGGCTTAACATAAGAGGTGAGGAAGTCTAATATTGGTCGATTCTCAAACCTCTCGAAGCTCTTGCTCCTCCGGCTTTCCGTCCACCGGCCATAGCAAGCGGAATCAACAGTGGCGGAAACCTAGAAAAACGAATGAAAGATATCCTAAACCACGCCCCATCCCGCAAGCCCCGCATCCTTCAGATATGCATCCTCTTTGCCTCAACCGCTTTCCTTCCTCTTGGCATTGCTCGGGCGGACGAAAAAAAACCAAAGAAAAAAACGAACCTTGAGCAAATGAGCGACAAGCGTCAAAGGGCGGTCTTCCAAAAAATTCGAGAGGCTGTCGCAGCTGGGGATCTCACTAGAGAAGAAGCCGCAAAAAAAATGGAGGCCATCAAAAAACGTAGCCAAAGCGATAACGGGCCACGTGCCAAATACGCGGAGGCTGAGGCCAAAATGAAAGCTGCTGTTGAAGCCGGAAAAATGACGCGGGCCGAAGCCGAAAAACGGCTCTCCCGACTCGCCAAACAACTCAAAGCAACATCCGGAAATAAGCCTGCCAACGAAAAAATGCGCGCCGTCGCTGAAGAAATTGAGGAAGCCCGAAAAACCGGGAAGATTACCGATGAGGAAGCTCGAGAAAAACTGGAAGCCCTCCGGCGTCGTGTTGCAAACTCCGGAAAAGCCACCGACCAAGGCATGCGCCGCAAAAAATATGCTGATGCCGAACGTAAGCTAAAGAAAGCCGTCGAGGCCGGGGAGCTCAGTGAAGAAGCTGCCAAAAATCGCCTGATGCAATTCAAAAAGCGGCTCTGGCCGGACAAAGAATAAGACGAAACCCTATCTGGCCCTGCCTTAGTCGGCGGGGCCTTCTTTCCAACTTATCCCTCGCCAAACTTCTGCAATTCTGTTCCTACTACTCGTAGTTCCATGAAAGTCATTCCACCTTTGGCCCTTCTCTTCTCCCTCGCCGCTCTTGCCATTTCCCTCATCCGGCAACCCGAACCTTCATCTGAAAAAACCTCTCTCTCAACCGGTCGGCTCGAAGCTAGGATCCGCTCTCTTGAAAACGAACTCGCCGAACTCGCCAATGCGACAAGGCAACCCGTCAACGAATTTCAAGATCCTCTCACCAACCAGCCTGACTCCAATTTACCACTCGATCCTAAAGATAGTGCTCCAACCAAACTCGAACAACAACTCCGTGACCTCGGTGTTCTTGAGCACTTCCGGAAACAAAAAGCAAAACTCTCAGAAGCCCGCTCCCTTGTCCTAGACGCCGAGCGCGACCAATGGGAAAGAGTCAAAACCCTCTCTTCGCTTAGGGACGGCGGAGAAATCGACGATGAAATCGTTTCCTCC
>JAQWSX010000111.1 GCA_029242935.1 Akkermansiaceae bacterium | reverse complement strand
GACGAAAACTACCTCGTCCTCAAGAAAAAAGGAAATTCTTTGGGTGCTAATGATGAAGACAAGAACGGAACCAACACCAACCATTTTCTTATTGAATGGTCAGTTCCAGCACTTCGCAACATGCCCAGAGCATCTGTAAGTGGAAAAGGAGGAGATGATCTTCTTTCTGCACTTGAAAAAATCCGCGATAAGATCCGATACCGGCACGGACGAGCATACGATAAGTTTCGTAAGAAATACGACGGAGTCGTAGAAGGTTTTCTCAAAGACTTGATAAGCTCCATTAAATCTTATCCCCTTGGTGAAGATATTAAGGAGGACCTAATCGAACAATACGAAGGGTACCTGGAAAGAAAAGAGCTCCCCGATAGCCTAGCTGATGCATACCCCGGGCGCCTGAAGCGAAAGCTCAAGGAAGCCAAAGAGGAAGCCAAAGCTCTCGAGGAAGAATACGAGGACCAATTTGATGAGGCCATGCAGGATTATTTGGATCTCCTGACCAAGACTGCCAACTCCGTCCTAAAAAAGGGAGAAGTCGCTAAAGGGAAGATTTTCATCCTCGAAAACAAAGTCACCACTGATAACGAGGACCGCTTTGAGAAGATCATGGATAAGGAAAAAGTCCCTCTTCCCGTAGAACCTGCAGAGGAAGACGACAACGAATAAATCCCTTCCCCCCTGCTTGCGCCCCAGTTCTCCCACGCTAACGTTCCGAGTGTCAAAAAAAGCTGACCTCAAATCTGCAGAAAACGCTATTCAAATTCGTGGCGCTCGTCAGCACAATTTAAAGGATCTTGATCTCGAGATTCCGATCGGGAAGCTCACCGTCATCACCGGGCCCTCAGGCTCCGGCAAGTCATCTCTCGCCTTCCACACTCTCTATGCCGAAGGTCAGCGACGCTACGTCGAAACTTTCTCACCTTACGTCCGTCAGTTTTTTGACCGCATGGACAAGCCCGAAGTCGACCGTATTGATGGCATCCCCCCCGCTATCGCAATCGAACAGAAAAACACGATCCGCACCACCCGATCTACCGTTGGAACTCTCACCGAGGTTAACGACTATCTCAAGCTACTCTACCCAAGACTCGCCAAAGGATTTCACCCCAAAACAGGGGAGGAAGTTTGCCCCGACAATCCAAAGTCTATCCTCAAATGGGTCACCTCAAATCACCAAGCAGAGAACATTCTCGTTCTTTTTCCCATCCCCGTCCCATCAGACACGACACCCGATGATCTTTTTCCTTTCCTAAACTCACAGGGCTATCTCCGCATCTTTCTGAGTGGCGAAGTCATCCGGACCGATTCCGCTCCCTCGCTCAAAAAACTCCCGCGGGAAGTACTCATCATCCAAGACAGACTCAAGGTCACTAGTCGCAACAAATCCCGACTCACTGAGTCTTTCGAGCAAGCACTCACCCTCGGCAAGGGGACCGCCGCGGTCTCAAGCGCCGAAGGACCGTTGAAAACCTTCACCACAAGCTGGGCTCCACTAGTCAAGCCCACCTCCTCACTCTTCTCTTTTAACTCTCCTCTCGGTGCCTGCAACAACTGCCGAGGCTTTGGCAAAGTCATCGGCATCGACCTCGATAAAGCGATCCCAAACCATCTTCTTTCGCTACGTAACGGAGCCATCAAACCATTCCAGGGTGAACGTGGCGAAGATTGCCAGCGCGACCTCCTCAAAAACTGCAAAGAGGCCGGAATCAACCCAAACCTCCGGTGGAACGAACTCGACCCTGATCAACAGCGGTGGGTCAAATATGGCGAACGTAGTAATAAATCCCCCCTTTCATCTCTTGAGCAATCGGAGTCGCTTTGGCAGGAAAATCGTTGGTATGGCATTCAGGGCTTTTTCGACTGGTTGGAAACAAAAGCCTACAAGATGCATGTCCGGGTCTTCCTTTCCCGATACCGAGCCTATACCGAATGTCCCGATTGTCAGGGAACCCGACTTCAACCCGATGCCCTCCACTTTAAGATTCTTGGCAAAACCCTTCCCGAGCTCTGGCACATCCCAATCGACCAACTTCTCTTCTTCTTTGAAGGAATTGCCACTTCACACGCACCTCTCGACAGAACAACTGACCTGGTCTTAAACGAGATCACCTCACGCCTAAATTACCTTTGCGAGGTTGGCCTCGGATACCTCTCCCTCGATCGCCAAGCGCGAACCCTTTCAGGGGGAGAAATTGCCCGCGTCAATCTCACCACCTGCCTAGGCTCAGCACTCACCCAAACCCTCTTCGTTCTTGATGAACCCACCGTCGGACTTCATCACCGTGACATTAATCGTCTGACAAGAGTCATGCACAACCTCCGCGACAAGGGCAACACTTTGGTCGTAGTTGAACATGACGAAGCTGTGATGAGCCAAGCCGATCAACTTATCGACATGGGCCCTGAAGCGGGAGAACGTGGAGGAGAAATCACTTATCAGGGACCAGCTAAAACCAATGCGAAAAAAAAATCGCTCACCCTACAGTATCTCTCCGGACAGAAATCAATTCCTGTTCCTAGCAAATTAAGGAAGGCACGCGCCCATCTCTCTATCAAGGAGGCCTCAGCAAATAATATTTTCGACCTGTCACTCGAGCTCCCTCTCGGCATTTTCAGCTGCCTGACCGGAGTTTCAGGCTCGGGAAAATCTACCCTTGCCCACCCCATCATCTACAACAACCTCGCGCGACATTTTGGACTCACCCTTAATGATGAGCCTGCGCCAGCCAAAATCACAGGCATTGACGAACTCAGGGGCGTAGAACTTATCGACCAGTCCCCCCTTTCCCGCACCCCCCGCTCAACCCCCGCAGTTCTACTCGGTGCCTTCGAGCACATTCGCCAACTTCTCTCGCTCACCTCTTCGGCCAAAGCAGACCATCTCACTCCTGGATATTTCTCCTTTAACTCTGGCCCTGGACGATGCCAACGCTGCTCCGGAAATGGTTTCGAAAAAGTCGAAATGCAGTTCCTCTCCGATCTTTACCTGACCTGCCCCGAATGCAAAGGCACCCGCTTCACAAGAGCGGCCGAATCTTATCGCTACCATGAAAAATCTGTCATCGATTTTCTCCGGTTGACCGCTTCAGAAACCATGGCATTCCTTGAGGAAATTGAAGGCCTTACCAACAAGGAAAACCTCCTTCTCTCTAAAACCCGTAAGGCCCTTCAGCCCTTGGTGGAGACTGGTCTCGGCTATCTTCGCCTAGGCCAACCTCTCAACACCCTCTCAGGAGGCGAGGCACAGCGCCTGAAACTCTGCCGGCTCCTAACTTCTACCAGTGGCAGCGTCAACACCCTACTCATTCTAGACGAGCCAACGACCGGACTTCATTTCAACGACATTGAAAAACTTCTCACCGTCTTCCACCGCCTCGTCGATGTCGGCTACACCCTCCTTGTCATCGAGCACCAAACCGACGTTATTAAGAACGCTGATCACATCATCGAAATCGGACCAGATGCCGGGCTCAATGGTGGCCAAATCGTTTTCGAAGGAAGCCCAAAGCAACTGGCAAAAAAGAAAACACACACTGGATTCGCTCTCTCAGTCCCGATTAAACCAGAAAAAAAGCGGGGCTTAATTAACAGACCCATCGCAAAGAGTGAAATCTCAATTCACGGTCTGCGTCACCATAATCTCAAAAACATTGACGCGACAATTCCCCACAATGAATTTGTCGTCATTTCAGGACTAAGCGGTTCTGGGAAATCTACTCTCGCCTTCGACGTCATTTTTGCTGAAGGCCAGCGCCGCTTTCTCGATTCGATGTCCCCCTACGCGAGGCAATTTGCTAGCCAACTCGAAAAGCCTGACCTAGACCTAATCACAGGGCTCCCGCCAACCGTGGCGATTGAGCAACGAATCTCCCGTGGCGGTGGAAAATCAACGGTTGGAACCGTTACTGAAACCTATCATTTCCTCCGTTTACTCTACGCAAAGCTTGGCATCCAGCATTGCCCTCAGTCCGGTGAGCCTGTCATTTCCCAGACTCCCGAAGCCATCGGTGACCAGTTGGGCAAGCTCCTTAAAAAAGAGCAATCGCTCCGACTCCTTTCACCCGTTTTGAAAGCCCGAAAAGGCTTCCACAAGGATTACGCCCTCGCTGCTGAAAAGGCCGGCTTCGAGGAAATGCTCATCGATGGAAAACTCATCAACACGAAAGACTTCCAACCACTCGCCCGCCACAAGGCTCACGACATCGACTTCGTTGTTGCTCAAGTCACAAACAAGCAGACCATAAAAAAAACATCCGAGGCTCTCGCTATCGCCCTACAATATGGCAGAGGCACCTTCAGAGTCCTAACGAACGAGGGTTACCTTCACACCTTCTCAACCGCGCGGGTATCACCCGTCACCGGAGAATCATTCGAGGAACTTGACCCGCATCACTTTTCATTCAACTCACCGCGAGGCTGGTGCCAAACCTGCCGAGGCTATGGCCATATCACTAGTAGTCGATTTGAGACCAAAGGATTCAATTCTGAGGCAGAAGCAGAAATTCACGAAGAGAAAATCGCCGCGAAAGCCAACCCCGACGAATTTCTTGCTTGTCCCGATTGCCATGGCACGAGACTTCGAGAGAATTCACGTCATGTTTTTATCGAAGGCCAATCACTATCAGCTTTATCATTACTTAATGTTCAAGAAGCCAGCAAAACGATTAGTGCCTTTAAATTCAAAGGTCGTGACCTTGCTATCTCGCGAGACATCATTCCTGAGATTATTCAGCGACTTGAATTCCTCGACCACGTTGGACTCGGATACCTTCAACTGGACCGATCCGCTACCACCTTGTCCGGCGGCGAATCTCAGCGGATCCGCCTTGCCGCTCAACTTGGATCCAACCTGCGGGGCGTTCTCTATATTCTCGATGAGCCGACCATCGGACTGCACCCTCGTGATAACAAAGCTCTCCTCGGAACTCTTCAGGCGCTCAAGAAAAAGGGAAACTCACTTCTCCTCGTCGAGCACGACGAAGACACCATCAAGGCCGCAACCCATCTGCTCGACCTTGGTCCTGGCGCAGGGATTGAAGGTGGTGAGATCGTTGCCTCCCTGACAAAGGCTGAACTCAACAAGAAAACCGCTCTAAAAACGTATTCGCAATCACCGACGCTGCAGGCGCTTAGAAACCCTCTCGTTCATCCATCTCGAGGAAAGCGGCGAAAGATTCCCGCAACTCGTGCTCAAAAAAGTTGGCTTAAATTGAAGGGGTGTAACCTCAACAATCTGAAAAATATCGACGTCCAGATTCCACTCGGGCGTCTCACCGTCTTAACCGGGGTTTCTGGGTCCGGGAAATCGTCACTTATGCGGGGATGCTTGAGTATCGCTTGCGAAAAAAGAACCAAAGAAGACCCATTTAAATCAGCAACTGGCTTTAATGTCTTTAAATATCGCTACGAGGTAGACCAGTCCCCTATTGGCAAAACCTCACGTTCCTGCCCGGCGACTTACGTGAAGCTCTTCGATCACATCCGTGCCCTCTTTGCTCAGCTTCCCGAGTCACGTATGCGCGGCTATACTGCTTCCCGATTTTCCTTCAATAACAAGGAAGGACAGTGCCCCGAGTGCAAAGGCAATGGCCGTATCAAACTGGAAATGGATTTCCTTCCGACGACTTGGATTGATTGCGAGAGCTGCATGGGGGATCGCTACAATCCAGCCACCTTGGAAATTCGATATAACAGTCTGACCATTGGCGACATCCTCAACCTTAACATTAAAGCCGCCGGCGATTTCTTTTCCGCCCATCCAAAGCTCCAAAAACCACTCCAACTCCTATCCGAGACAGGACTTGGTTACCTTACCCTTGGCCAACCTTCGCCCACCGTATCCGGAGGTGAGGCGCAACGCCTCAAACTTGTGACCCAACTCACTAAAGGCCGCCCAAGGATCACCGATCTAGGACCGATCAATACAAACCTATACCTTATTGAAGAACCTACGATCGGCCTTCACCAACAGGACGTTGCCCGACTCACCGATGTGCTTCATCGGCTTGTCGATGAAGGTCACACTGTCGTAGTCATTGAGCACCACATGGACTTAGCTGCCGAAGCCGATTACATCATCGACCTCGGCCCCGAAGCCGGACCAAATGGTGGGACCATTGTTGCTCAAGGCACACCGGAAGAGGTCTCTAAGGCCAAGCAATCGGTCACCGCGCCCTTTATCGCTAATGCGCTTTAGTCGACGATCTCGTATGCATCCTTGTCATTAAAATTGATAACGATCCTATCCTTTTTCTCCTGCTTTTTGTAGCCCAACTTACCCTTCAACTTGATTGTTTTACCGATCAGCTCCTTAAGAATTTCCTCGGTGACCTCTACCTCTTTCAACTTCTTAATATCTCCGCTCCCAATGAACTCGTGACTTTCTCCCTCGAAAACGAGGAAGAGATTTTTCTCATCACCAGAAATCCTTACGTTCTGCACTTTACCTTTGAAACTCGCCCGGGTGTTTCTCAGAGCCACCAATTGTTTGGCATCAGCAATCGTGTAGAAGTCTTTCTTGGGAAGCAAGTCGACCGGATCAATCGTGGTAATCTCAAAGATCCCTTCAATTTGAATTTTCTCTTCCGTGACCATCCAGCCGATGACCTTGATAATTTGGCCGGATAAATGAGCGGCGGATCCTCTTACTAGCTGCCCACTCATTCCCGCTGGCTCTTCAAATTCCAAAACACCTTCCTCATTGCCAGTTTTCACCTTACCTTGAAGTCTCACCCACTTCCCGATATTGTCAGGGAACTCGCTACGGTTTTTTAAAGAAAGCTCTACCATTTCGGTTTCTCGATCTGGCCGCTCGGTGGTCTTTTCCTTTTTGCGAGGTTTAGATCGAGACTTCGGTTTGGGCGCTTCGACCTTCTTTTTTTCCGCACTCACCTCCTCTTCACTCCCGTCTATCATTGAGCCAAGAAAGATGCCTCCTCCGATCAAAAGCAAAAGAACTCCAATAATAATCAAAGGTTTTTTGTTACCTCCGGGAGGCGAAGCAAGAGACGTCACTGGAAGGTGTTGCTCCGGATTAGGGGGGGGCGGCATTTGCTGACCGTCTTTCATGCTCCTGATCTAACGACCGGAGATCCAAAATACCAGTTTCGTTTTACCTCTAGTCTTGGCTCATTCCGAATTGCAATAATCGCAGCAATCCTTGACCCTAGCGCCATGTCCCGCCTTCTTCTGCCAATCCTCGTTAGCGCAGCGCTGGGTTCTGAAAAACCCAATATCATCGTCATCCTTGCCGATGACCATCGTTACGACTTTCTCTCGTGCCACCCCGAAGCCCCAGACTTTCTCGAAACTCCCAATCTGGATCGAATGGCCGCGGAAGGTGCTCACCTAAAAAACGCCTTCGTCACCACCTCCCTCTGCTCCCCAAGTCGTGCCTCCATTCTCACTGGGCAATACATGCACCATCATCGCGTTGTAGATAATCAACGCGCCGTTCCTGAGGGAACCCGCTTCTATCCAGAATACCTCCAAACATCAGGCTATCGTACTGCCATGATCGGCAAATGGCATATGGGACACGACAATGAAGAACCACGCAAAGGATTCCACCACTGGGTTTCCTTCCAAGGGCAGGGTTCCTACTTCGATCAAACTCTCAATATCAACGGAGAGCGTCACGAGCAGAAAGGCTACACGGCCGATCGCCTCACCGATCAGGCGATCACGTGGCTCAAAAGCGACCGCGGTGACAAGGAGGCACCCTTTATGATGCACCTTGCCTTCAAGTCCGTCCACTATCCTTTCCAACCCGCCAAGCGCCACCATGGAAAATATCAGGGGAAGAAAATCGATTATCCCGAAACAATGGCGAATTCTGAGGAAAACTACGCCACCCAATCACACTGGATCCGCGAGAGACGTTATGGCATTCATGGGATCGACCACATGGAAACTGGAGCCTTCGATAAGGACCCTGTCCCTTCCTTCGATGACCTTTATTGGAGGTTTTGCGAAACCGTTCACGGACTCGATGAGAACGTAGGCCGTATTCTCGACTACCTCGACAAATCTGGCCTCTCTAAAAACACCATCGTCCTATACCTAGGTGACAATGGATTCCACCTCGGTGAACATGGATTTTACGACAAACGCGATGCCTTCGAACACTCCATCCGTGTCCCCCTACTAGCTTATGCCCCGGGACATATCGAGGCGGGCACCAAGCTGGAGGAGATGATACTCAACATCGATCTCGCCCCAACCCTCTTAGAATTCGCCGGAATCAAAAAAACCGCCGACACTCCCGCCTTCGACGGACGTTCCTTCAAACACCTTCTTGATGGGAACGGATCCGGCAAACCATGGCGAGACCATCTTCTTTATGAATATCACTGGGAGTGGAACTTCCCGGCCACCCCCACTCTCTTCGCTATCAGAACCGATCGTTACAAGTTCATCTACTATCACGGTCTTTGGGATAAGAACGGCCTTTATGATTTAAAGACTGATCCCCACGAACGCTATAACCTCATTGACGTTCCCGCGTTCGCCTAAAAAAAGGAAACTCTGAAGAAACAGCTCTTCTCCGAACTTCAAGCCTCCGGAGCTTTGGAAGTCCCCATCCGACCTCCAAAAGGAGAACCTCTCCACGACCGTAAGCGTCGGCGGTAAAAGCTTCCCAGTGTCAACTCTTCAGAGACACCGCTAAAAGGTTTCCTCAGTGTTGTTATTACTATCAGTCATCGTCGGCGTATACGACAGATCAATGGCACTGCAAAAATTCGGCATCCGGCGTAAATCATACATTAAAAATGTATGATTTAAGGTTTCGGTTCCAAATCTTGGCATAAAAAACCCCGATCGGCTCTCGCAGATCGGGGTTTTGAATTTTTAGCGTTTACTCAAAGCTTACTCGCCGGCGGCTTCCACCTTAGGAACCTCGCCTTCAGGAAGAGTTTCACCGTCTTCGCCCTCGGGCTTTTCGACCACTGGCTCCGGTTCTTCAACCGTCATTTCGAAATCCGAGTTCTTGTGGACCGGGAAGCCGGTTCCAGCAGGAATGAGGTGTCCGAGAATCACGTTCTCTTTGAAGCCCCGGAGGGTGTCCACTTTTCCAAGAGTCGCGGCGTCAGTCAAAACACGGGTAGTGTCCTGAAAGGAAGCTGCGGAGATGAAGGATTCGGTCTCAATTGAAGCCTTCGTGATTCCAAGAAGAACGGGCTCAGCTTCGGCAGGCTTACCACCTTCGGCTGCGACACGCTTGTTCTCGGCGTTGAAGGTCGTCTTCTCGATCTGGTCAGCCCAGAGGAACTCGGTATCGCCGGGTTCCGTGATCTTCACCTTGCGAAGCATCTGGCGAATAATGATCTCAATGTGCTTGTCATTGATCTCCACACCCTGCGAACGGTAAACCGTCTGCACCTCGTTATTGAGGTGCTCTTGCAGAGCCTGAGGACCGCAAGCTTCAAGGAGATCCTCGGGAGCCACGGGGCCTTCGGTAATTTGATCACCACGCACCACCATATCGCCTTCACCAACGATCATGTGCTTGCCCATCGGGACAAGGTGATCGGCAGTTTCACCAGACTCGGTGTGAGTAACAATGACCTTACGCTTACCTCGAACGGTGCCTCCGAAGGAGATCTCACCATCGAGTTTTGCAATGACGCAAGCGTCCTTTGGACGACGTGCTTCAAAGAGCTCAGCAACTCGGGGCAAACCACCTGTAATATCGCCAGTTTTGGCGATCTTACGTGGGGTTCGAGCGAGTTGAACACCACCTGCGATCTTGGCTCCTTCTTTGACCGAAAGGTGAGCGCCAACCGGGATTGAGTAGCTATGGAGCACATCCTTAGACTTGGCATCAACAATCACGATCTGCGGGTGCAGGTCTTCCTTATGCTCGGTCACGGTTAATCCCTTTTTGCCAGTCGCTTTGTCGGTCTCAGACTGAATCGTAATTCCAGTAATCATGTCGCGAAATTCGACCTTACCCCCGGACTCAGCAATAATGGGGACGGAGTGAGGATCCCAAGTCAGGATCGACTGGTTCTTCTTCACACCTCCCCCATCAGGAACCGAGATCACCGACCCGATAACAACATTGTAGGATTCGAGCTCGAGGCCATCCTTGTCGCGAACGGAAAGTGAACCGTTTTTGTTGAGGACCACGAAGTTTCCGTCAACGTCCTCCACCGTGCGAAGATCCTTATAGTAGGCAACACCCTTGTTCTTGGCTTTGACTTCAGGTTGCTTGGTGGCACCAAGCGCAACACCACCGGAGTGGAAGGTTCGCATGGTCAGCTGGGTTCCCGGCTCACCAATAGACTGAGCTGCAATAATACCGACGGCCTCACCAATCTTACCGAGCTTGCCGGTAGCGAGATTGAGGCCGTAGCAGGACTGACAGCATCCGCGCTCCGACTCACAAGTGAGCGGACTGCGAATCTTTAGGCGCTCATGACCAACGTTCTCAACCGCAATCGAGGTCGTCTCGTCCATGAGACCACCCTTCTTGATAATAGTGTCTCCAGAAACCGGGTCTTTGATGGTTTCACAAGAAGTCCGGCCATAAATACGGGATTGAAGTGAAGCGGCTTCCTCGTCACCCGAGTAGATTGCGTGAACAGTGATGCCCTTCTCCGTGCCACAGTCTGGCTCGGTGATGATAACGTCTTGTGAGACATCAACCAACTTTCGGGTCATATAACCGGAATCAGCAGTCTTTAGCGCGGTATCGGCAAGACCTTTACGTGCACCGTGGGTGGAGATAAAGTATTCCAATACCGACAGACCTTCACGGAAGTTTGAGGTAATCGGACGTTCGATAATTTCACCGGAGGGCTTGGCCATCAATCCACGCATACCCGAGAGCTGCTTAATCTGGTTCTTATTACCCCGGGCACCGGAGTCGACCATCATGAAGAGTGGATTTGCCTTCTCTTTGCCTTCATTGAACTCGAGCTTGCGATAGAGTGCATTGGCGATGTTGTCACCCGCACGGGTCCAAATATCGACAACCTTCTGGTAGCGCTCGCCATTGGTAATGACACCATTACGATACTGCTTGTTGACGGTCTCGACATTGGCGTATGCGGTCTTGAGCTCTGCCGGCTTCTCCTCTGGAATGACCATGTCGACGATACCAATGGAGCAACCGGAACGGGTTGCTTCCTTGAAGCCGAGTTCCTTGAGCTGGTCCATGGTTTGCACGGTAGCCTTGCCTCCCGCAACCTGGTAGCAGCGCCAAATAATGTCTCCAATCTGGGATTTTCCGACGTTGTTGTTGAAGAAGCCAACGCCTTCAGGCCAGATCTCGTTAAAGCGGACACGACCTGGAGTAGTCTCGATGATCGAGCTTTCCTTGTCACCAAAGACAGAATCTTTGCCATAATCGGGATTACGCAGGCGAATGTACTGGTGATAGTCCAGTTTCCGGTTGGCGATCGCGAATTCAACTTCAGTGGTATTTTCGAAGAGTGGCAAATGACCCTGCTTCTCAATTTCCTTCGGAGTCCGAACCTTTGCCCAAGTGAGATAATAAGTTCCCAAAATGATGTCCTGAGAAGGAGTGATCACAGGACGTCCGGATGCAGGTGAGAAGATATTGTTGGTCGCAAGCATCAACTGGCGAGTTTCCATCTGGGCCTCAACTGAAAGTGGAACGTGAACCGCCATCTGGTCACCATCGAAGTCAGCGTTGTAAGCACCACAAGTGAGCGGGTGCAAACGAATCGCAGATCCCTCAATAAGAACGGGCTCGAAAGCCTGAATCGAAAGACGGTGAAGAGTCGGTGCACGGTTGAGCATGACCGGGTGCCCTTTCGTCACCTCAGCAAGGATGTCCCAGACTTCGGTGGTTTTACGGTCGATCATTTTCTTGGCCGAACGAACGGTGTGGCAGTAGCCAAGTTCTTTCAGACGGCGGATAATGAAAGGCTCGAAGAGAGTCAGGGCCATCTTCTTGGGAAGACCGCACTGGTTCAATTTGAGTTCAGGTCCAATCACGATCACGGAACGACCAGAATAATCGACACGTTTACCGAGGAGGTTCTGACGAAAACGTCCGCCCTTACCTTTGAGCATGTCGGAAAGAGACTTAAGCGCCCGGTTTCCAGCTCCGGTGACAGCGCGGCCATGACGACCGTTGTCGAAGAGAGCATCAACGGCCTCCTGAAGCATGCGCTTCTCGTTACGGATAATGACCTCAGGGGTCTTCAGCTGCATGAGGTTCCGGAGACGATTGTTCCGATTAATGACGCGACGGTAGAGGTCGTTCAAGTCAGAGGTCGCAAAGCGGCCACCTTCCAGAGGAACCAGCGGGCGAAGGTCGGGAGGAATGACCGGAAGAACCGTCATAATCATCCACTCAGGACGCGAGTTGGACTGCAGGAAACCACGGGAAAGCTTAAGGCGCTTGGCAAGCTTCTTGCGGTTCTGCTTCGAGCGGGTCGCTTCCATGGCCTCTTCAAGCTCAACAATAAGCTCTTCAAGATTTACCTGCCCTAGGAGATCACGGATCGCTTCGGCACCCATTCCAGCACGGAAGGCTTCGTCACCGTAGTCTTCTTCGGCATCACGAAGTTCAGTCTCAGTGAGGAGCTGACCACGCTCAAGAGCGGTTTTACCAGGCTCAGTAACGAGATAGTCCTCATAGTAAATAACACGCTCAAGCTCACGAGCGGTCATGTCGAGGACGAGACCGATGCGGGAAGGCATGCACTTGTAGAACCAGATATGGGACACAGGAACAGCAAGGTCAATGTGTCCCATGCGCTCACGACGGACGCGACTCAGAGTCACCTCAACGCCACAACGGTCGCACACGGTGCCCTTGTGCTTGATTCGCTTGTACTTTCCACAAGCGCACTCCCAGTCGCGGGTCGGACCGAAAATACGTTCACAAAAGAGACCCCCTTTTTCAGGTTTAAAGGTCCGGTAGTTGATGGTCTCAGGATTGAGCACCTCACCTTGGGACCAGCCACGGATGGTTTCAGGATTTGCGACGGTGATGGAGACCTGATCAAAAGGATCTGGTTTTTTGTCAACACCGTAGAGTTCGCGAAGATTAGTTTCAACACTCATAATAGGTTATAGGTAGTAGTTAGGGTTTTGTGTTGAGGTTTAGAGGGTAAGATCATCAAGTGAGAAGTCTTCGCTGGCGGCGGCACCATGCTCCGAACCGGATCGTCCGGGTCGAACATCGAGACCGAGCGACTGCATCTCCTTGATAAGAACGTTGAAACTTTCGGGAGTTCCGGCTTCGAGCTGGTTATCTCCTTTCACAATGGCTTCGTAAATGCGGGTTCTACCCTGCACATCGTCTGACTTCACGGTGAGAAGCTCCTGGAGTGTATAGGCCGCCCCGTAGGCTTCAAGAGCCCAGACCTCCATCTCTCCGAATCGCTGACCACCATACTGGGCCTTACCACCAAGCGGCTGCTGGGTAACAAGTGAGTATGGACCAACGGCACGGGCGTGGATCTTGTCCGCGACAAGGTGTCCAAGCTTGAGCATGTAGATGATGCCGACAACAACGGGCTGATGAATCGCTTCTCCGGTCCGTCCATCATAAAGCGTAGACTTACCGGCAACAGAACCATCTTTACCATCACCGATCCAAGTGAAGCCTTCGACCTTCTTGGCCTCGGACATGTATTCCCAGATTTTCTCCTCGGGAATACCATCGAAAATTGGAGTCGCAACTTTGAAACCTAAGGCTTTAGCCGCCACACCAAGGTGGGTTTCTAAAACCTGCCCAACATTCATTCGTGAGGGCACGCCAAGTGGATTGAGGCAGATGTCAACAGGCGTTCCGTCGGAAAGATAAGGCATATCTTCTTCGGGCACGATAACCGAAACCACCCCTTTGTTTCCGTGGCGACCTGCCATCTTGTCACCCACGCTCAGCTTACGCTTAGCAGCAACAAAAACCTTAACTTCTTTCACAACACCGGGATCAATCTCGTCACCACTCTCGATCTGATCGAGACGGCGTTCCCGATCTCCATCGAGCTCAGCAAAACGACTTTCGAAACTAGAGATAATCTCGAGGATTTTGTTCCGAATTGGGGAAGGATCGATCTCAATATGATCGTAAACCGAAGCAAGTTTGCGAAGGAGAGTCTTGGTAATCTTACGATTAGCCGGGATGATGATTTCACCAGACTGTGCGTTCACAACGTCGAGAGGAATCTTCTCTCCAAGAAGGATGTCAGAAAGCTTCTCCGTAAGCTGGTCAGTGAGCTGATCTTTCTTCTTCTTGTAGTCGTCGTTGATCTTTTTGAGCTGCTTCTTGAGTTTAGCTGGATCCCCTTCGATTTCCTTGCGGCGAGCCATCCCGTGGGTGGCGATACGGATATCCTGAACGATCCCGGTGCAACCGGAAGGAACACGAAGCGAAGTGTCCTTAACGTCAGCGGCTTTCTCACCGAAGATCGCACGCAGGAGGCGCTCCTCAGGAGCAAGTTCGGTCTCGGACTTTGGAGTGATCTTACCGACGAGAATATCGCCAGGTTTCACTTCAGCTCCGATGCGGATAATTCCATCGTGGTCGAGGTTCTTAAGAGCCTCTTCACCGACGTTTGGAATGTCGCGGGTAATTTCTTCAGGTCCTAACTTGGTGTCACGAGCGGCACATTCGAACTCACTAATGTGAATCGAGGTATAGACATCGTCCTTCACCATCCGTTCGGAGATGACGATGGCATCCTCGAAGTTATATCCATTCCATGGCATGAAGGCCACGAGAACGTTTGCGCCTAGAGCAAGTTCACCATCCTCAGTATTGGGACCGTCCGCAATGATGTCGCCGTTCTTAACTTTCTGACCGGCCTTAACGAGCGGCTTCTGGTTAATGCAGGAACCGGAGTTCGAACGCATGAACTTACGTAGAGGATAAACGAAGACTCCTTTGTCAGGATTCGATTTGATGGCCTCCGGCTCGGATAGGAAGCGCTCTTCCGAAACTGGGAGCTTTCCGTCTTTGGTCGTAATGATGTATTCGGCAGAAGAGGCAGCAACAACGCCGTCTGCTTCGGAAACGATCACAGAGCGGGAATCACGAGCAGCCTTCTCCTCAAGCCCGGTGCCGATATACGGCGAGTCGGAACGAAGAAGGGGCACACCTTGTCGTTGCATGTTCGACCCCATAAGCGCGCGGTTTGCATCATCATGCTCGAGAAAGGGAATGAGACCGGCTGCAACCGAAACAAGCTGTTTCGGGGAAACATCCATATAATCAACCCGGCTTGGATCAACTTCAATGAACTCGCCGCGCTCACGCGCAGTAATACGCTCGTTAAGGAAGCCACCCTTCTTGTCGATAGGATTATTAGCTTGAGCAATGAGGTATCCCTCTTCCTGATCGGCAGTGAGATATTCAATCGTGTTGGTCACCTTACTCTTTTTCACCACTCGATAGGGAGTCTCGATGAATCCAAATTCGTTGATGCGTGCGTACGTGCACATCGAGTTAATGAGCCCGATGTTCGGACCTTCCGGAGTCTCAATCGGGCAAATTCGACCGTAGTGAGAAGTGTGAACATCTCGAACTTCGAAACCAGCACGATCGCGGTTGAGTCCACCCGGTCCAAGAGCCGAAAGACGGCGCTTGTGAGTGAGCTCGGCGAGCGGGTTGGTTTGGTCCATGAACTGGGAGAGCTGGGATCGACCGAAGAAGTCGCGAACAACCGCACTGAGTGCCTTCGGGTTAATGAGCTTCTGTGGTGTCATACCCTCGATGTTGACATCGAAAAGAGTCATGCGCTCTTTAACCAAACGCTCTGTCCGGGCGAGACCGACACGACATTGGTTGGCAAGAAGTTCGCCGACAGCACGGACGCGACGTGAACCAAGGTGATCGATATCGTCCAGAATACCCTCCCCTTTCTTGAGCCCGAGGAGATACTTCGTGGCGGCAAGAAAATCTTCACCAACCATGATCCGCTCATTGGAATCAATATCGATCTTGAGCTTCTGGTTGATCTTGTAACGTCCAACGCGAGTGAGATCGTATTTCTTCGGATCAAAGAACAAACGCTTGAGGAGCGCGCGAGCATTGGCAGCTGTTGGAGGATCACCAGGGCGAAGCTTGCGGTAGATATCCTTTAGCGCAGACTCTTCGTCGTGAGCAGGATCCTTCTTTAAAGACTTCACGAGAATTTCGTCTTCACTGGAATCAATGACCTCAACGGTCTTCTGCCCAAGAGCAACCAGCTGACGAATGACACCAATAGAGAGGGGCTCGTAAGAACGGGCGACGACCACCTCACCATCCATGATATCTTCGAAAGGCATAAGGGAAGCCAAGGACTCCTCATCCATTTTCTCGCTGATCTTGAGTTTTTGGATTTTGTAAAAGTTCGAGACCAAATCACGCTCATTTGGATAACCAAGAGCACGGAGGAAAGTAGTGACGAGAAACTTACGACGGCGGCGGCGGCGGTCGAGATAAACGTATGCGAGATCATTCGTGTCGAACTGAACCTCAAGCCAAGAGCCGCGATCAGGAATGATGCGGAAGCTGTGAAGAATCTTTCCATTCAAGTGGACCGACTTCTCAAAGCAGATACCAGGTGAACGGTGAAGCTGCGAGACAATCACGCGCTCGGCTCCGTTAATTACGAATGTTCCCCGACGAGTCATCATAGGGAGCTCTCCCATATAAACGCGCTCTTTCTTGGTACCCGTGTCATCCTTCAAATTGAAGGTCACATAGAGTGCCGCCGAGAAAGTCTCGCCGCTGCGAAGGGCATCAAGAGCACTCGCCTTGGAGTCCTCGATGTCGTAAGAAACGAAACCAAGCTCGATGGTTTCGTCATAGGATTTGATAGGAAAGACCTCCTGAAACACGGCCTGTAGACCGGTTCCTGTGCGCTTGGAAGGCGACACGTCTTTTTGCAGGAAATCCTCATAGGATTTAGACTGCACCTCAATCAGGTTTGGCGGCTCGATGACCTCCTCGATGGTTCCAAAGTATTCTCGCTTCAACATAATATTAGGATCCGGATGATATTTCACACCATGTCCACTCGGTCAACTCGACCGTTTGAGACATGTTGTGATTTCTGGGTCTGGAATTGTAATTCCGTCTGTGACTACTTGTGATGGTGGGCACGAACGGAGGGAAAGCACTATCGACCAAAAATCCCAAATTTGAAATTTGGGTAGAAACGAGGGTGATTGTACTTTTCCTCCGGCCGGGCCCAACTTCGGCCAATTTGACCGAAGTTGGGTGGAAATCCGGAGATTACTACTTGAGCTCGACTTTGGCGCCGGCCTCTTCGAGTGCTGCCTTGGCTGCTTCTGCGTCATCCTTGCTGGCCCCTTCGAGCACAGGTGCTGGTGCACTTTCAACAAGTTTCTTGGCATCGGCAAGTCCGAGTCCGGAAGCAACTCCACGCACAGCTTTAATGACTGCGATCTTGTTGCCACCTGCTTCAGCGAGGACCACATCGAATTCGGTCTTCTCTTCAGCGGGTTCTGCTGCGGCGGCGGGACCGGCTGCTGCTGCTGCAACAGGCGCTGCGGCGCTAACGCCCCACTCCCCTTCAAGGTTCTTAACCAATTCGGCGGCTTCCAGGACGGTAAGCTTGCCGAGCTCTTCTGCAATTTTTGTAATGTCTGACATTGTTTTAGTTTTGTCGGTATCGTCGCGACCGGGGCTTTCCGATCATTTCAGGGCAACTGCCGTTGTCCCGACGAGGAACCAGTTTTGTTTTCCAAGCC
>JAQWSX010000138.1 GCA_029242935.1 Akkermansiaceae bacterium | reverse complement strand
CGGAGGCTCGGAATTGGTGAGAAAGAGTTGAGTTGCGGCGTGCTGGTTCGAAAGGGTGATCAGGTGAAGAAGTATGCCGAATTGTTGCGAGCGGAAGGCTTCGATGTGATCGAGGCCGGACAGCGGGAGCCGGGATCGGATCATGCGGTGGGAGTGGTGATCAAGCACCTCATCGAGTGGCTGGCAAATCCCGCTAACGATTACAGTCGCGAGGTGCTCGCGTTGTCTCCGGTGATGGTGACTCTCGAGAAGTATGGAGAGGGCTGGGGACGACGTGGGGAGGGGGTATTGAGGGAGATTCAAGGAATAGGTTTTGCTCGTTTTGTGAGTGCCTTGGTGGCCCCGGAGTGGGAACGTTTGGAGCTATACGGACGTCGTCGAGCAGAGGATTTTATCGCTGCCTTAGCGGAGTTTGATCGGACCGGTGAAGCGTGTCCACGAGCGGCTGCAAATTGGATTCGTGGATTACAGGTTAACCAAGCTCCTGGAGTCGCTGCAATTCAGGTGATGACGATTCACAAGTCAAAGGGACTCGGGTTTGATGTCGTGATGTTGCCAGAGTTGCCGGATCGCTTGCAGGTTCCCAACGCGGGTGATTTTAAAGTCGCGCGAGGAGTCGGCTGGTTGCTACAGGTTCCTGGAAAATGGGCCTATCTTGCACATCCAGAAACAAAGGCTGCATATAAACGTTGGGCTGAGTCACAAAAATACGAGACGCTCTGTTTGCTATATGTGGCTTTGACGAGGGCTAAGCGCGGTCTTTATGTGTTCTTGCCCGAAGAGCCCGTGGCGCGAAGAGGAAAGCCGGCTGGCGAGAGGCATGCGACACCGGCCAATCTGGTCAGACAGTCAACGGGTTTGGACTTTACTGAGTCGGATCCGAATTGGAGCGCAAGGGTGCCTCATCTGGAAAAAGTGGAAGCGGGGAAACTTTTGAAGCTTCCCGAGGGAAAAGTGCAGAGAAGTCGAACGAGTCCGTCTTCGCAGAAAGGGACGGTTGTGACAGGTGGCGGAACTGGTCGGCGATTGGGTCTTGAGGTTCATGTCTTGTTCGAAAAAATCGGATGGTTATCTCCGGGCGAAGTCCCGGCGCAATCGTTTTCTGCTGCCGGAAAAATCGTGGAAGATTCTTTGAAAGAGGAAGCAATTCACAAAGTCTTTGAGAACGATGGAGCTGAGCTTTATCGCGAGCAGGCCTTTGAATTGATTTATCAAAACAGGTGGCTGAGTGGCGTGGTCGATCGCTTGCATCTTTATCGGGAGGCTGGTGAGATTTCACGGATAGAAGTTATTGATTTTAAGACGGATGTAGTGAGGTCGTCTTCGGATTTGGTGGTGCGTTATCTCGAGCAGATGATGAGTTATCAAGCTGCGGTGGCCCAAGTGTTTGAGGTTGATGTCTCAATGGTGGAGTGCCGGATAGTCTCGACTTCATTGGGTGAAGTGATTGATGTAAATGGAGGTAATATCCAGGGAGAGTTGGGTTTATGAAGGGCGAAATTGGTTGGTCCTTTGTGGCCATGAAAGATTGTAAGGAGTTAGTGTCGCGGCATGAAGGGTTTTCGGATCGGCATCGAACGAAAGTTTGGACGGAGAAAACGATTGCTCCAGTTTGGTCGGCGACGAAGGGGCCAATGGCGGTTTGTGTCCTGATGGCACTTCACCGTATCGGGATGAATGGAGAGTCGTTAGTCGAGGGGGTGTGGTCAGAATTGGGAACAGGGAATTTGACTTTTGAAGAGATGTTTTCCCATCAAGGGGGCTATGCTGGATTACACGAGAAGGCTTCGATTTGGGATCGGGAAGCGGTCATTGCCTCCCTCGAAAATCAAGATCCATTGTGGTCAGTGGGGACGCATGGCTATCATCCAAGGACAATCGGATTTTTGGCGGATGAAATTGTGCGCCGGGTCGACGGACGCGCGTTGGGGCATTTTTGGAGAGATGAAATTGCGGCACCGGAAGGGATCGATTTTTGGATCGGATTGCCGGAGGAGCAATTTTCACGGGTGGCCGAGTTGGTGCCAGCGCGACTTTCAAAAACTGGAGAACCAAAGCCGTTTTACGAAGCTCTGCTTACAAAGGGTTCGTTGACAAGGTTGGCCTTTTCTTCCCCTTCCGATCTGGCTGGAGTGAGCGAGATGAATCAGCCAAGAGCTTGGCAGGCCGGCTTCCCTGCGATGGGAGGAGTGGGCTCCGCGCTGGGTTTGGCGAAGTTTTACGACTGGGTTCTGCGCCAGGAATTTTTAGAGGAATTGATCAAGCCGAGGATCAAGGGGCTAGATGAAATCCAGCGAATCAAAAACTCTTTTGGTTTCGGGGTAATGCTTGGACTAGGCCCGGAAGGAAACTGCTTTGGACATCCGGGGGCTGGAGGAAGTTATGGGTTTGCAAATGCGGAGACGGGGATGAGTTACGCCTTCGTCATGAATCACTTTGAATCGAATCTTTTCCCGAATCAGGAGAGATTGGAGCTTATTCTATCTGCAGGATAAGTTAGCGCGTAGACCGTAGAGTCGGTTTATGTTGGTTACTGCTTCTTTCGGAAGACGGCTAGGTGTTTGTCGACTGACTTGCCGGGTGCGTCCGAGAGGGCCCGGGAGTTTGGGTTAATGATGGATCCGACTTGGATGGCGCCAAGCTTTTCCAAAGCCTCAGTGGCGAGCTCGTGTTCCTTGTCAAAGTAAGAGGTAATCACTAAGAGGCCGTTGTCGTTGAGCTGTTCGAGAGCTTGATCAAAGATCTGAGTCCAAACGGGTTTATCGTTCCAGAAGTTCTGATGACGGAGGAAGGCGATGTCGGGTGTTCCAATCTCGGCGAGGTCGAGGAGGCGGTCGCCACGGTGCGTGATGAAATCAGCCGAGGTGTTTTGTCCTTTGGTTTTGTTTAGCTCGGCTTTCCAGCGGGAATTGGCCTGATCGATCTCCGCGGCGCGAATATCAAGCCCCTGGAGGTGAGATGACTTGGATTTTTCTGAAAGAATTTTAGCAAGAACGCCCGTTTCATCACCGCGGCCACAAGCGAGATTGAGAAGTGAAAGGTGATCCTTTTGCGAGAGATGGGGCTTCAGAAGATCACGGAGATTCGTTTCCAGAGTTTTGAGATCTTCCTGAAGAAGTTCGGTAAAAGGAGTGTGGGCCACGTAGAGATGTTAATTTAGGATTCGGATTTTGGAATTTAGAAATTACACTTCGGACGTGGATTTACCGATTCGACCAAGACGTAACCGAAAAAGCCCGGGATTGCGGGCGCTGGCTCGTGAGACTTTGCTGAGTCCGGGTGATTTTGTGCTGCCATTGTTTTTACATGATGTTGAGGCGGATGAGGCAATCGAATCAATGCCGGGTTGCACCCGCTGGTCACTTGAAGGCATAGTGAAAGAGGCCGGAGAGGCCTTGGCGGTGGGAGTCCCAGCGGTTGTGCTGTTTCCGGCAATTGATGATTCGTTGAAAACGAAGAGAGGAGAGGAGAGCTTTAATCCGGGAGGCCTAGTGCAGCGGGCGATTCGCGCTTTGAAGTCAGCTTACCCAGAACTCGTGGTGATGACGGATGTTGCGCTGGATCCTTATAATATTGATGGACACGATGGTATTTTGGAAGGAGGGGAGATTTTGAACGACGAAACGGTGGAGATCCTTTGCCAGCAGGCTGTGAGTCAGGCGGAGGCGGGAGCTGATATTATCGCTCCGAGCGATATGATGGATGGGCGGGTGGCCGCTTTGCGGGGGGCCTTGGACACAGCGGGCTATCAGAAAGTTTCGATTTGCAGCTATACGGCAAAATATGCTTCGGCCTATTACGGGCCGTTTCGTGGGGCGTTAGGGACTGCTCCGAAATCGGGGGATAAAAAGAGTTATCAGATGGATCCGTCGAATCGTCGGGAGGCGCTTCGGGAGCTTTTGTTAGATGAGGATGAAGGCGCGGATATTGTGATGGTGAAGCCTGCTGGGGCCTATCTTGATATTATCAGTGACGTCCGGGAGCACACAACCTTGCCGGTAGCGGCTTATCAGGTGAGTGGCGAATACCTTATGATTAAGAGTGCATCGGCTGGTGGGTGGATTAATGAAGAGTCGGTCATGATGGAGAGTCTCATCGCAATCAAACGTGCAGGGGCTGATATGATCTTGACCTACTTTGCGAAGGACGCGGCAAGGTTGCTGGGGAGGTAAATCATCCATAATTCTCCTCGGTTTCAAAGGATCAGGCCTTCTGAGAGAGTTTTTTCAAAAATAAGCAAGAGAGTTGACCCTTTCCCCGTAACAATTTCTTATCATGAGTGAGGACAAAGCGGCCGTTGAAAAGCTCCATGCGAGCTATGGGAGGATGAAGGACGAATTGTCCCAAGTGATTGTGGGACAACATGAGGTTGTTGAGCAGGTTTTGATGGCAATGTTTTGTCGTGGTCACGCTCTTCTGGTAGGTGTGCCGGGATTGGCGAAGACGCTTTTGGTTTCGACTGTTTCCCAAGCGCTTGACCTGCAATACAAGCGAATTCAGTTCACTCCCGACCTGATGCCGGCCGATATTACCGGAACTGATGTGCTCGAGGTAGATCCCGAGACTGGTCATCGTGGCTTTCGATTCGTGAATGGGCCGCTTTTTGCTAGCATGGTTCTGGCGGATGAGATTAACCGAACTCCTCCAAAGACGCAGGCGGCTCTTTTAGAAGCAATGCAGGAAGGTCATGTCACAGTGGGCGAGCGGACATTAAATCTACCAGATCCATTTTTCGTCTTGGCAACTCAAAATCCGATTGAACAGGAAGGAACATATCCTTTACCAGAAGCCCAGCTCGATCGATTTCTTTTTAATATTGTCGTCGATTACCCGAACGCCGAGGAAGAACGTGAAATAATCCGTCGTGTGACCAGCCCGAACTCAGCGACGGTTTCTCCGCTGATGACTGGACCTGAAATCATCGAGCTTCAGAACATTGTGAAGCGGGTTCCTGTTGGTGATCATGTCATTGACTTCGCAGCCAAGCTGGCCCGGGCGACTCGTCCGGCGTCTGATGAGGCGCCTGATTTTGTGAAAGAGATGGTTGGGTGGGGTGCTGGTCCTCGTGCTGGTATTTCACTGATTTCAGCAGCCAAGGCCCACGCCGTTCTTCGAGGCCGGGTTCACGCAACTACGGTCGATGTCGCTGCGGTGGCTTTGCCGGTACTCCGTCATCGCGTTCTTACAACTTTCAACGCGGAAGCTGCTGGGGTAAAGAGCGACGATATCATTAAACGTCTTATCGAGGACCTCGGCGGGAAGGATGCCGACATTAAGATCTAGTCTTTACTTACGAGACCGGAATGGCCGAAGCTGCTGATCGTTTAAAAATGCCTGAGTGCATGCGTTTGCTTGCTCCCGAGGTGGTTGGGTCGCTTCGTCGCCTCGAGTGGCTTTCGAGATTGCGAAAGCAAGGGACTTTAACTGGGCGTCACTCTAGCCCGGATAAAGGGGTCTCGGTGGAGTTTGCTGAGCACCGTGAATACACGCTCGGTGATGATTTGCGAAATCTTGATTGGCGGGTGATGGCAAAGAGTGATCGCAACGTCATCAAGCAGTATATTGAAGAGACCAATTTGCGAGCGACCATGGTCCTAGATGTTTCTGGTTCTATGACTTTTAAAGGGGAGGAATCTGAACTCTCGAAGTTTGAGTATGGTCAGTACCTCGCGGCTGCACTGTCTTATCTTTTCATCAAGCAAGGTGATGCTTCAGGCTTGGTCACTTTTGATGATACCTTGCGCACTTCAATGCGGGCTGAGAGTAGGCCAAGTCAGGTTCGGAGGATTTGTGAAGAGCTTCATGGAACTGAGCCGGGAAAAGAAACCGGAGTTGGCAAGGTTCTTAATGAGGTGGCGGAACGAATTCCTAGGCGAGGACTGGTTGTTATCATTAGCGATCTTTTCGATGAGCCAGAGCAGATTGTCGAAGCGCTCCATCATTTTGATTATCGTCAGCATGAATTGGTAGTTTTTCACCTACTGGCTGAAGAAGAATTGAGTTTTCCATTCCGAAATTTTCAACGCTTCCATGATTTAGAGGGGGTAGAGGAAATGTTGCGGATTGATCCGCAGGCGGTGCGAGCAGCTTACCTTAAAAAGTTGAAGGAATTCATCGTATCGATTGAGTCGGTGTGTGGAAATCTCCGGGCCGATTACGTGCCGGTGACAACCAAGACTCCGGTCTCAGAAGCTTTAGTACGTTATCTGGGAAGGAGGAAGGGGTAGCATGCTTTTTCGCAATCCACTTTTATTGGCAGGTCTAGTGGGTGTTTTGATCCCGGTGATTTTGCACCTGATTCGTCGTCAGGCTGCGAAACCTTATGATTGGGGGGCGATGCGCTTCCTCTTTGATACCGTGGCCGCTCGCCGTCGACGGATGGAGTGGGAAGATTTTCTTCTGATGATCGCCCGCTGCCTTTTGATCGCCTTAATCGCCTTGGCAGTCGCTCGGCCCTTCGTGCCACCCAACTCGGGAATTCCATGGTTATTTGTCCTACCGTTCGGTTTGCTTGGTATCGCGGCTTTTGGTGGCTCTTTCGTTCTCTCCTCGCTCAGGTGGAGATGGGTCATGCGTGGATTGGCTATCCTTATGCTCCTTGGGGCGGGAGTTTTAATCTGGCAGGAAAAAAATCTAAATTTGGAGCGATTTGAGACTAGCGAACGCCGTGACGTGGCAATAGTGATCGATGGTTCGACTTCAATGTTATTGCGCGAGAATGGGCGGACGGCATTTGAGCGAGCGGTTGAGGAGGCTCGAGATCTCGTGAAGGGTGCCCCGAAGGGAACGGCTTTCTCAATCATTCTTGGTGGACCAGCTCCCGAGCTTAAAACCGGGACTCCTCTTAGCCATCGAGCCGATGTTTTGGAAGTTCTAGAGAAACTTGAACCGGTGGGGGGGCCGTTTCGTGCTCACGATGCCCTAGGCGTGGCAACGCTTTCGCTTGCCGAGGGTAGGGGGAGTAGTAAGGATCTCGTCGTTTTCACCGATCTGCAACGGATCGGTTGGCAGTTTGATAGCGCCACTTCATGGGGTAATCTTGGAGATGCTTGGGAAGGTTTGCCCGAGGGGGCGGAGCCTCGGCTCTTGCTCCGTTCGTTCCCTCCGCCTGAAAAGTTACGTAATGTCTCGGTTACGGGGATCGAGCTTTCCCGTAATGTTGTGGGGACTGATCGTGAGGTGGCGATTCGGATCTCGATTGAGAACACTGGAACTGAGGTGGTCACACCTGGATTGATGAGAATTATCGTAGGTGAGAAGGAATTGGAGCCGAAAGGACTGGGTCAGATGGCCCCTGGCGAAAGCTCTATTCTCGACTATCGCTATCAATTTTCCAAAACTGGCCCGCAGGTAATCAAGGTGGATCTCGACGGGAATGATGACCTCTCCGGCGACGACGTTGCTGAGAAAGCCGTTTGGGTAAAAAAGACGCTGCCTGTTCTTATTGTTGAGGGAAATGCTGGAGCTTCTTTTTTTCAGCGTGCCGGTGGTTACCTTTCTTTAGCGCTCGCGCCAGTGACGGGGAAAGAAGAGACCTTTGTCGATCCTCGGGTCATTGATGCCGCGGCACTGACCCGCGAGGACATTGACAACGACGCGGTAATCGTTCTGGCAGATGTAACCCGCCTTCCGGCATCGGCAGCGACACGGATAGCGGATTTCGTTATCAATGGTGGTGGCCTTTGGGTTGTTGCGGGTCCAAAGGTGGATCCAGTTTATTATGACTCTTGGAGCGGAGGTGATGGCAAGCTAATGCCCCTGAAACTTGGAGAAATGAGGTTGCCGGAAAAAGGAGTGCAGGCTGCTCCCGGAACTTTTGATCATCCGGTTCTACGTCTTTTTAAAGACGAAGTGGGCCAAGATTTAGGCGAGGCCGTGATTGAAGGATACCGGGCTTCATCTGATCTGGTGGAGGGTGCGCTTGCCGCGGCACGATACAGTGATGGGGAAATTTTTCTGGCAACCCGAAATTATGGGAATGGTCGTGTGATTGTAACGACGACTGCTCTTGACGCGCGAATGGGAAGCTTGCCAGCACGTCCGAGTTTCGTTCCTTTTGTCCACGAGATGACCAATTGGTTGGCTGGAGGACAGACTGTAAATCTGAATGTTCGGGCAAGTTGGAATCCGTCTCTTTCTCTTCCCGGAGGTGGCGGATTAAAGGCGGAGTATCGTTCGCTGGAAAACCGGGGTGAGAGCTTGAGTCGCATTGATCCGGCGATTGATTTTAATTGGGAAAGTCGCGCGCCTCAGAAGGGATTGCCGGCCGATCGCTTCGGAGTGACTTGGACGGGAGCGCTGATTCCTCCTGCTTCCGGTGAATATGTTTTTGAGGTGAACGTTGATGACAAGTTTCTCCTGAAACTCGATGGCGAAACAGTTTACGAGGGAGAAGAGGAGCAAGGACGTAGTGAGAAAGTCGAGCTTCTGGCTGGTAAGCCGGTTATGTTCTCAGCGAGTTACGAAGAGGAGTGGGGTAGTGCTTGGGTCACTCTCTCTTGGATGCGGCCGGATGGAGTGAAGGAAGTGATTCCGGCCTCGGTTTTTATACCGGTTAGCCAGGACGAATCCAATGTGGTTTTGGGAGACTCCTCTGCGAAGGATCCCATGGGACGCGAGCGCAATGTTGCAGCATCTCTTGGTCGGCGCGGTAAGCTTTTGGAAGTTGATGGATCGGCTATTCCTGGGGAGTATTTGGTGGGGATCCCTAATGCGGTGCAAGACTTGCTGTTGGGTGAAAAGGAAGTCCCTCTTGTGGTGGAGCGCGAGGGGGATGAAAGTCGGCTCGAATCTTGGAATGAAGATGATCGGAGATTGGTCCGTCGAGAGGTTAAAGCTCTCATTGAGTTGAAATCGATCAAAGATGTTTTGGCCGCGTTGCGCGGCGAAGGATTCGGACAGGAAATCTGGAAGATCCTTGCAATAGCGGCGCTCATCTTATTTTTCCTTGAAGGTGTTTTGGCCCGATGGGTTTCGAAATCACGGAAGGCAGGAGAAGAGGTGAAGGTGGATTTCGAAAATCGGGATGAGATTCCCGATTCGTTCTTAAAGTCGGCGGCTGAAACCAAGGGTGCAAAAGGAGGAATGGCGTGAAGGTTCTAGTTCGCGGCATTACGATTTTCTTCGCGCTCTGGGGGTTGGTTTTACTTTTGGCTCGCTGGCTTGA
Source organism: Akkermansiaceae bacterium (assembly GCA_029242935.1). GTDB lineage: Bacteria > Verrucomicrobiota > Verrucomicrobiia > Verrucomicrobiales > Akkermansiaceae > SW10. Next base: position 12,433 of record JAQWSX010000138.1, on the reverse strand, counting down.
GGTCAACCCGTTTTGGCCAGCCTGGGTGATTCCTTTGATTGGAGCCCTCGGAGCCGAATTGGTTTTCTGGAGCTATCGATACGAGCGAAGTGCGATTAGTCCGCAGCGAGGTCGTCTTTTACTAGGTCTTCGTTTGGCTGAGCTGGGGTTGCTTTTGTGGATTCTGTTGCAGCCGGTTTGGAGTCGATATGTGGAGCGGGAGATCGAGCGTGAAGTGATCGTGATGATTGATGATTCGGCCTCCATGGATTTGGTAGATGAGGGTCAAGACAAGTCGCGACTGGAGCTCGCCCGGCAGAAGCTTGCGGAAAGCGGTTTACTCGATGAACTCGACGGTAAGGTTGGGGTCCGAGAGGTGCGTGCGGCACGACGGGCTCTTCTTGATGACAGTAACGAAGTCGAAGGCTGGGATCAGGCCACCGATTTGGCGGGAGGTTTGGAAGCGGTTCTCGATCAAATCCCGCCCGACCAGCTGGCCGGAGTGGTATTACTCAGTGATGGTCGCCATAATCGTCCTGGAAGTGTCGAGGATGTTTCTCGCCGATTCGGAATTCTGGACGCTCCCATTGCCGTGATTCCATCGGGTAGTGATGTTCCGCCTAAGGATGCCGCGATCATTTCAGTTCGTTCTCCGGATTCTGTTTATCTTGGCGATCGGATTCGAGTGGGTGCCCTGTTGAAATTCGATGGATATCGCGGTAAGAAGGCTAAATTGCAATTGTTTGCGGGCGACAAGGAACTTGAAACGAAGGAAATCTCCATTCCCCAAGATAATTATCGTGAGGAAGTGAAGTTTCGCCACGCGCCAGAAGAAGGCGGAGTTGGGGAGTACCGCGTCGTTCTCACGGAGCTGGAAAATGAGACCTTCGAAAATAATAATGAATGGGAATTTCAGACGGTGGTCAGTGATGCTCGGACGAATGTGCTCTTGATCGATAGGCATCCACGTTGGGAGTTCCGATACTTACGAAACCTTTTTTATGGGCGCGATCAGTCAATTCACCTCCAGTCGGTGCTGCTCGAACCTGATCGGATTTCGGGACACACTCCGCCGAAGGTTGTGGCATCGGCGAGTCGGCCTTTTGGAGAAGCGAATGCAACGCATTTGCCTGAGACGGAAGAGGAGTGGAGGAAGTTCGACGTGATTATTGTTGGTGACATTGGGCCTGAGGCCTTGAGCAACGAACAGTGGAGAATTTTGAAAGGCTGCGTTAGCGAGAGGGCGGCCCTTTTGGTTCTGGTGGCTGGTCCCGAATACATGCCGCATTCTTTTCAGTCGGAAATTGCCCGTGAACTAATCCCGGTAAAGTATGAGGCTTCACGGAGAACCTTTTATGGAAGTGAAGAAGAATTTCGTTTCTCGCTCACTAATACTGGTCGTAATCACCCTATCACAGCGCAGGTCGAGGGACAGATGAGTAATGAGCGTCTGTGGAAACAGTTTCCGGCGATTCGCTGGAGGCATCCGGTAGAAGGTTTGCAGCCTAGTGCCGAGGTTTTGCTTTATGCGGAAGCCACCGACGCAAAAAAACGAAAAATCAATTCAACTGCGAGTCTTGATGCCGCTCTTTCCGAGGTTGCTCGCCGTCGCGAGCGGGAGGCTGAAAATGCTCTTTTGGTGACGCGCCAGACAGGTGCTGGTAAGGTGGCGATGTTGCTAGCAGATCGTACTTGGCGTCTTCGTGAAGGGGTTGGCGACATCTATCACCATCGTTTTTGGGGTCAATTGGTTCGGTGGGGAGCTGGCCCCAATTTACGAGCTGGTAACGAAAAAATCAGACTTGGAACAGACCAATTGACTTATACTGGCGATGATCGTGTCCAAATCATGACACGGCTGCGAGATGGTGAGATGAATCCTATCGTGGACAAAAACCTGGTCGCAAAGGTCACTCATGAGTCGGGTGAAGTGACGCAGGTGCCATTGAAACATCGTGAGAATTCCAACGGAATCCACGAAAGTCTGGCGGGGCCGTTTCGGAAACCTGGGACTTATGAGGTCAAAGTTCGTGACGAAGTGATCACGAGTTTTCGTGTGGTTGGAGCGCGAAGCGCGGTCGAACTCTCTGAGACAACTCTCAACCAACCGCTTCTTGATTCGATAGCGAAGATGTCGGGTGGGCGCGTTTTTAAGGGCGAAAGTGCTCTTGCTGATCTTTTCCTAAAAGGGGATGAGACACGAACCGAACTCAGAGAAACTTCTCTGTGGGATATCTGGCCCGTGTTTCTTTTGTTGGCAATTCTTCTGACTACTGAATGGGTGATTCGCCGACGCGGTGGACTTAGCTAAGCTCTATGATGGGAGATGTGGAAGCTTCCTGAGAAGCTGCGTTTTGATTTTACTGGAGCAATAGTAATTTTCGCTAACTGCAAGAGGGTGCAAGTGTTGCTTGGTAAAGAACCGATGGGGGTGATATTCTTGCGGTCTAATGATCCGGGCGCGAAAAAAGTTTACGATTTACGATTTAAAAAAGCTAAAGGGGAGGCGCTGCCTGACCCACATCCATGTGAAGTCGCCGGAAGAGGCTGTTGCAGCGGAAATGGCAGGAGTTGATCTTATGAGCTGTAGTTTCGATTCGGTTGAGTCCCAGGCTCAGCTTCCGAAATTGGTGGAGGCGGCCCCGAATAGTTTTTTTTCTGGTGCGACTCCGCATGGCTTGGCTTCTCAGGAGGAGGCAATCCGGGTTGGCTTCCAGGCACTTGAGATGGGAGCGAGCTCAGTTTATTGCTCTGCAAGTCCATGGATCATTGAGGCGATGGCAAGGGAGGGGATTCCCGTTGTCGGGCATCTTGGACTGGTCCCCCGACATGTTACGTGGACGAATTATCGGGCGATTGGGAAAACTGCGGCGGAGGCGAAAATTCTTTATAAAAAGATGAAGGAACTCGAGTCTGCCGGTGCGTATGCTGCTGAAATCGAATGTGTTCCTCATCAACTGGCGAGTTGGCTGTGTGGTCAAACGTCGATGCTGCTCATGTCACTAGGTTCGGGTTCTGGTTGTGATACTCAGTTTTTGTTTTCGGACGATATCCTTGGCGATTACGACGAGAGGCTCCCTAGGCATGCAAAATCTTACCGCGATTTTTCAGCTGAGCATCGTCGCCTGCAAGACGAACGTGTTGCAGCGTTCAGTGAATATATTGCTGATGTGAGCGGTGGCTCTTTTCCCCAGCCAGATCATTTGATTGAAATGGAGGAAGCTGAGTTAAAAGCCATTCAAGATTCGGTTGGGGAATCCTAGGCTAGGATGGGTTTGACCACGTGTCCATGGACGTCGGTGAGACGGAAATCACGGCCTTGCAAGCGGGCGGTGAGCTTTTCGTGATTGAAGCCGAGTTGGTGCAGGATGGTGGCGTTGAGGTCGTGGATATGGACTTTATTCTCTACCGCATTGAAGCCAAGGTCATCTGTTTTTCCGTGGTTAACGCCGCCTTTGATTCCTCCGCCTGCGAGCCACATCGTGAAGGCATTGGGGTGGTGATCACGGCCATCGGTGCCACCCTGAGTCATGGGAGTGCGCCCGAATTCCCCGCCAAAGACGATTAGAGTGTCTTCAAGCATGCCGCGCTGCTTGAGGTCTTCAATGAGAGCTGCACAGGCTTGGTCGACGTCTTTGCAGTTCTTTTTGAGCCCTCTGACAAGGCCGCCGTGTTGATCCCATGATTCGTGGAAGAGTTCGACGAAGCGAACACCTCGCTCGACGAGACGGCGAGCGAGCAGAGCATTATTTGCAAAGGATCGTTTGCCGGGTTCGGCGCCATAGAGATCCTGAATATGATCCGGTTCACGGGAAATATCAGTTACCTCGGGGGCAATATCCTGCATACGGACGGACATCTCGTAAGCGGCGATACGGGTCTGGATTTCAGGATCTCCGACTGATTCGAAGTGCCGATGATTTAGCTCGTTGACGGCATCGATGACGGCCTTGCGGTTTCCCTTTGAAATGCCCTTTGGGTTGGAAAGATAAAGAACGGGGTCGCCGACCGAGCGGAATTGGACCCCATCGTAAATAGAGGGGAGGAAGCCGGAGTTAAAGTTGGCATTGCCGCCCGAAGGACCTTTGGACCCCGAGGACATAACGACGAAAGCCGGGAGGTTGTCGGTCTCGCAGCCAAGACCATAAGTTACCCACGAACCAAGGCTGGGCCGGCCAAATTGTTGCGATCCGGTGGAAAGGAGTATTTGGGCCGGAGCGTGGTTAAATGCCTCGGTGTGCATGGAGCGTACTACCGCGATATCATCAGCTACCGATCCAATATGTGGGAGGATCTCAGCCATTTCCGTTCCGGCCTGTCCGTATTTCTTGAACTTAAATTTGGATCCGAGCAGATTGTTATTTGGATTGATAAAAGCCGATTGGTAGTTTTTGAGAAGCTCGGCAGGTGGCTTTGTTCCATTGAGACGTGAGAGCTCGGGTTTGTTGTCAAAGAGGTCGAGATGACTCGGAGCTCCGCCCATGTATAGAAATATGACATTTTTGGCTTTTCCCGGGAAATGAGGCTGCTTTGGCGCCATCGGGTTCAGATTTCCAGATCGAGCGTTTTCCCGTGCTTCGAGTGAAGTCAGGGCAATAGCACCGAGTCCAAGGCCGCAGTCTTTGAGAAACCAGCGTCGGGAGTGGGCGCGTTGAATGTCTGAGATGGGGTTCATTGGGGCATTAGTTTTTGCTCATGGTTTCGTCTAGATTCAAAAGAGCCTGTGCAACCGAGGTGGCGGCAGCGAGAAGGATTAGATCATGCTTGGAGGGATCAAGCGTGAGGGGCTTGTAACTAGTGATCAATTTTTGTGCTGATTCTGAAGTGAAAGCGGTTTTCTGTGATTCGAAGAGCTTGTTCAGAACGGAGAGCTCGGCAGCTTTAGGGGGGCGAGAGGTACAGTGTTCGAAGGCGTCGGCGATAGAGTTTTTTAGGATTCGATCGCCCAGGGCGATGGCGGCTTCCACCGACATCGATTCATTTAAGGTGGTCAGAGCTTGAAGTGGGGTGGTTGAGGTGGTTCGGCGCACACAAGCGGCAGCGCCAGTGGCAGCATCAAACACTGCAAGCATTGGGTAAGGAACGCTGCGGAAGCGAAAGGTATAAAGAGCTCGTCGATAACGCTGGGAATCGGTTTCGACGTTCCACGTTTTAGGACCATAGGAAACTGGTTTTTGAAAAAGAAATTCGGGAGCAGGAGGGAAGACGCAGCGCCCGCCAAGCTCCAAGTTGATGAGTCCGCTGGTGGAGAGCTGAATATCGCGAAGGGTTTCCGCCGGAACCCGGGTTCGCGGCCCTCTTGCAAGGAGGCGATTATTGGGGTCTTTTTCCCGAAGAAGGGAAGTATGCACCGAGTCTTGTTGGTAAGTGGCACTGCTGACAATAAGACGGTGGATGTGTTTCATGCTCCAATCATTTTCCATAAATTCAACCGCAAGCCAGTCTAAGAGTTTGGGGTGCGAAGGGCGTGGACTTTGCAGGCCCAGGTCTTCCGGGGTTTCCAGAAGTCCGGTGCCAAAGTAGGATTGCCAGATGCGATTAACCAGGGTTCGGGCAGTGGTCGGAGAATCGTTAGCGACAAGCCACTTGGCGAAGGTGAGGCGGGACGCTGGATCCCCGTTCGGGAGGGAGTTTAGAAAAGCAGGAGTGTATGGTTTGACTTCGTGTTGTGGCTTGGTCTGTTCGCCACGTTCAAAAAGGTTGGTGACGCGGGGCTTTTCTACTGCTTTGGCAACGAGAGCAACGGCAGGAGTCGGATGTTGTTTCCAGAGTTTTTCAATCTCGTCGTTGTAGGAGGAAAATGGGGAGGCAGTAGATCTCCAGTGACTGAAGACAAGAGCTTCTTGTTCAATAGTCCGCACATTCGAAAGTATGGCCTCGCGGACAAGTGGTGGAAGCGTATCGAATTTCGTGGGCGATTGACTGGAGAAGGAGATCCGGAATCTTCCGATGTTGCAGGTTTGGTTGTCGTCCGAATTGAAGCCGCCGTGGCGTTGGACGAGGAAGGTTTTGAGATTGTGCTTCGGTGCTTCGGTGATGGGATCCTCTAACTCCATGACTATCACTTGCGGGTCGTTCGACCGCCCAGGGCCTTGGTCCGTGGTCCAGGCTGTTTTGTTGTTTCCGTCGATGGCGAATTGAGCACCCCCGGTGGTACGATCATCGGAGCTTCGCTGGGCGTTCAATGGATAACGTCTTGAGTCTATCTTGGCCTCGACTGGATTGACTGAAGATTGTGCGGATTTGAACTTTGTATTCTTGCCATTGACATGAAGAAGGTATTCGGAGAGAGCTGCCGTCCCGGCCATTGAACGGCCGGGGCCATGGAGGGAGAGATAGGGATCGTTAAGGAGTTCCAGTCGGACTGAACGGATGGTTTCTATCGTGCTGGGCTGATGTTGAAAAGGTGCTGTCATCATGGTGGAGGCGTAACCTTGGTTGATGAGGGAGTCGTCAGCGAGATTTTGGTATTTTTGACCGTCGTCGCCATATTGGGCGATCTTTTGTACGGTCCAAGCCGTGCGAGGAGCTTTGAGAAGCTCGCCTTGCCAAGTTCTATATAACTTTTGCCAATCCGAATTTTCTGCCTTTAGACGGTTTTCAATCGCGATAATTTCCTTTTTAATTTGATCGATCTTCGTTTGTTGATCGACGGAGTAAGCAGGGGTCGAGGACTCGCGGATTGAATTTAGGTAGGCGAATATTCCGAAGTATTCATCGTGGGTTAGGGGATCGTATTTGTGGGTGTGGCACTGGGCACATTGGGTCGTAATACCAAGGATCCCTTTCCCCACGGCGTCAACGCGATCAAAGATGCCTTCGATGCGAAATTGCTCGGGCTTGGCTCCACCTTCTTCGTTGCTCATGGAGTTCCTGAGATATCCAGTCGCAATGCGATCATCCTGAGTTGCATTTGGAAGGAGGTCGCCGGCGATTTGTTTGATCACGAAGTCATTATACCCCATGTCCTTGTTGATCGCTTTGACAACCCAGTCACGGTAGAAGTGCATCTCTCGCGGCAGGTCTTTTTCATAGCCCGCGGAGTCGGCGTATCGGGCTACGTCGAGCCATTCTCGACCCCATTTCTCACCATGGTGAGGTGAAGCAAGAAGGGATCGTATTTGGGATTTAAGATTGGAGGTTTTAAAATCCCGGAGTTCGTTAAGAGAAGGCGGGAGGCCGATGAGGTCGATATGGAGGCGACGAAGAAGAGTGCGAGAATCAGCTTGTTCAGATGGCAGAAGACCTTCGTTTTCGATTCTTGCAAGAATGAAACGATCGATTTCGTTTCTAATCCAGGAGACATTTTTAACCTTCGGGGGTTTCGGCCGCTCGGGAGGAACGAAGGCCCAGTGTTGTCCCCATTTGGCTCCTTCCGAGACCCAGTTTTTGAGAAGAGATTTCTGGTCAGGAGTCAAGGGATTCTTCTTTTCGAGGGGTGGCATGTGGTCCTCATCCCCGTGGGGAAGATTGATGCGTGAAATGAGGAGCGATTTGTCAGGTTCGCCGGGAACGATGACCGGGCCGGAGTCGCCGCCTTTGAGAGCAAGATCGTATTGATCAAGCCTCAATCCACCTTTGTTATGTTGTTTATCCGGGCCATGGCAAGCGTAGCAATTGTTTGAAAGGATGGGTTGGATTTCGAAGGCGAAATCAACTTTGGCAAAGGCCGTGGAAGTAAGGAGGAGAAGGACGGCAAGGTGAGGCATCGATGATTTGGTATACTGCATGAGCGGAATTTCTATGCAAAAAAGCCTGATGGTTGAAATTGGTGGCAAACTTACTAAATCTTCTAAAAATGCTTGGTGTAGTGATTCGTTTCCTTTTACCTGAATTCAGTCAGGTTTTATGAAGTGTCCACGCTGTGTGCAGAAGATTCATCTAGGGGCATCCTCGTGTCCTCATTGTGGGTTTGCGATGGTGCACGCGGATGGGGTTTTTGGATCGCAGGATATAAAGCTTAAAAAGTTTTCCGACGTTGCCGGAGTCGTTCGGATGAAGGACCGCGAGCCGATGCGGAAGGTTTTGGAGAATTTTGAAGCGAAGTTTCCCCAGTTGTTTGTCTCGGTTTATCTGGGCGCCTTTGAGGATTTAAATAGTCTACGGCAGTATGGTTTTTGGATGCTGAATCGAACCAATTACGTCGATGTTGATGCTCAACGTCCCAATTCAACCGGGATTTTGATTCTCGTAGACGTGAATGCAAAAAGTGCATCTATTACTTTTGGTTATGCTTTGATGCCTTACCTCGACGAAAATTCGACCTTTGAGGCCTTATCTGCTGGCCATCCTTTTTTTCTGCAGGGGGATTATTTAAAAGCGCTGAAAGCAGTGATTGAGAAATTAGAGATACCTCTGGTCAGAGGTTGGAGGCGTGTGAGAAAAAACCCTATTGAGGTGTTGGCTAGAGGTGGACAGACCCTAAAGGGTTATGGTTCGGGGCAGGAAAAGACCGGAGCTTCCGAGCCATCCAGCGGAAAGGTAGGGAGGGGCGAAGGATGAGAAAGGATTTAGTATTTGTTTTAGCGGGTATGATACCCTTGGTTTGTGCTCAAACTTTAAGGAAGCCCCCCCCTGGAGAAGGAGAGGTCTCTGACGGGCTCCCAGAGTGGAATGACCAGGAGCTGGAAGCGCTGGAGTCAGGGGAATATATTCCTGGTTCAAGTTTGATGGGAAAACTGGCACGTGAGATTCTCGATTCAGAAACTCAGGAAGTGATTGTGTTAGATCCGGCGATTCAGGAGATCGCGGAGGAAGGACCAAAGTCCGAGGAATGGTCAAAGGCGATTGGTGAGGAATATTTTTCGGCTTATTTTAGAGGAGGCGGAAATGGGTATTTGGTTGACCCTCAGGAGTTGCTTGCGACGCAGGAGTTCCGAGACCGGGAGATTTTTCTTAATCGCCATGCAAGAGACTTTATCATTGATTGCCACTTTTATCTCTTCGATGGCTTGCAGGAAATTCCGGAAGAAGAGAGTTTGGAGGCTCTCGTGGAATCTCATTTCGAAGACGATAATCCGTTAGCGGTTGTTTTCTATTTTATGGGGAATCCGAGGCGTTCCCAGCTTGTTTTTTCGAATAGGGTGGTGGATGTCGTGAAATTAGAAGACCGGGAAAAGGTCCTGCGACTGGCGATTGAGGATGCTCTTGAAAAATCCGATCCAGCTTCACAGCTGGATATTTTTTCGATTCAGCTCTCGATAGGTCTGGTGATGCTTGAGGAAATCGTGACCAAGGAAGGAGGATCGCTTTTAGGCGGTAAAACCTTCGTAATGGACGAGGAAAATAGACCACGGCCAAATCAGCCGAACCTTTGGGATAAACTGATTTCAAATCGATGGGTTTCTAATACTCTGCTTGGAATTGCTATCTTACTTCCCGCTTGTTTGCTTGGATTCCGGGTGCGTCGGATCATAAACAAACGTAAGACTTACGTTTTTCCGATCGCCGAGGGTTCAGGATTGTTGGATGCTCCTCATGGCGCCGGAGTGGGCGGAGTTCTTTCTTTTGTTTCGTCGACAGCATCGCCATCAAGCCAGAAACAGGACGTGCCTGACTATTTGCAGAAGATTTAAGGATATTTTTGGGTTTTTTTAGTGGAGGATCGAGTTTGATTCTATCGTTTCCCGCTTAATTTTTTGAAATTTCAATGATCTGAGTAGCGGTTCACTCCATAGAGGTTCCAATTAATGCTTGGTTCTATTTGTAAGGACGGTTTGTCTGTCCGAATCTTTAGGAAGGTGATCTTTTTGAGTGTTATCGGATTGGGGAACTGAGTAGGGTCTGTCCCGAACTCCCTATGACACCTCTTTTCCGGAAAATTCTTGGAATGAACTGGGTCCTCGTGCTTACGATGTATGGGCTCCTGGTATTCGGAATATTCGCCATAGAGAGCGCCGCACGTCACTTGCCCGCGCCCAGCGGGATCTCGGGTGGCGAGTTTTTTGCAGGACGTCAGAAAATTTGGATTGGTCTCGGAACACTCGTTTATTTTGGCGCCTCATTAGTTGACTACCGCTGGGTTCGTTGGCTAGGAGTTCCGATTTATATAGTCGGGCTTGCGCTCACCGTTAAAGCGATGGGAGCAAACGATGTTTCGCACCGTTTAAGTATCGGACCAATTACCTTCCAGCCTGCCCAGAGTGCTATCGCAGCCGGAATTTTGGCGATTGCGACACTTGCCCAGGATTTGCCCAAAATACATCGATTTTTTGGGGAGCCCTTTTTTAGGGTTTTACTCATTGGGAGCCTGACCGGGATTCCTTTTCTTCTCGTAGTGAAACTGGGTGATATGGGGTCGGCGCTTGTTTGGCTTCCGGTCGCCGTAGTTGTAATGCTAGTCAGTGGAATCCCATGGCGGTATTTGATTTTTCTCGGGGCCATTACGATTGGGATGGCTCCAATTGCCTACTATGCTGTCATGCCTACGGCGTCGGAGCGGGGAACGGAGCGCGTTGAAACCTATCTGGAATCGCTTGAAACCGGAGTGGTGGAGAATACCGATAAGACTTATGCCGCTTACTGGGTTTCAACTGCGGTAGGAAAGGCCGGGTGGAAAGGGACGGGATTTGGAGCTACGGAGGAACAACAGTCACTTCACGCCAAGAAGCTGATTCCTTGGAGGACTGCTCACAACGATTTTATTTTTGCTGTTATCGGTGAGGAACAGGGGTTCCGCGGGGCTCTGTTGTTGGTTACCTCATTCGCCCTTCTTCTGATCCAATGCCTATTTATTGCTTTTTACAGTCGTGATTTGGCGGGAAGGATAATCGTTGGTGGCGTTGTGGGCCTCTTTTTTGCCCACATATTTGAAAGTATTGGAATGTGCGTCTTGCTCACACCGATTACGGGGATTCCGCTGCCCTTAGTTAGTTATTCTGGCACCTTTGTGGTGATTTGCATGTTTTTGCTAGGTCTGGTACAGAGCGTTTGGGTGCACCGAAGCAAATACAAATATATCACGATCGAGACCTAGGATCCCCTTCATTTGGGACCCCTCCTAACCCGGATTATGGAGGGATCAGTTTTGGGCTGTGATTTCCGTCGAGGATGAGAAGATTGAGGGATGCTATTTGCCGAGGTCCCTGTCATTTTAAAAGCGGAAGAAAATCGGCTCACTCCTCTCAGAGAGAGACATCAATGTCATCTATTTATTCGATATTCTGAACTTGCTCTCGGATTTTTTCGAGTTCGGTTTTTGCGCCCACGACACTCTGGCCGATGCCAGCATCGTTGGCCTTGGAACCGATTGTGTTGAACTCTCGATTGATTTCCTGGCAAAGAAAGTCGAGCGATCGGCCTACGGGCTCAGTGGAGTCAAGATACTCGCGGAAACGATTGATGTGAGAGGAGAGTCTCGTTGTCTCCTCGGAGATGTCGCAGCGATCTGCAAAAAGGGCGATTTCCTTGAGTAGGCGTTCGTCATTGAGGTCGATTTCGATCTCAGCTTCCCGCAAGCGGTTGTGTAAGAGCTCACGCTGGCGTGCCACGACTGTTGGGGTGGCCTCGCTAATGACCTCGGCATGAGTCTCGAGGGTAGTGAGGCGTTCAAGAAAATCGATCTTTAGATCAGCACCCTCTGCCTTCCGCATTTCAACCAACTTGTTCAGAGAGGCCTCGAGGGCCGGATGGATTGCTTTTACAGCCTCTTCAACATCCCAACCGGAGTGAGCGAAGGTTAGGACACCCGAAGCTTTCATGAAGTCCGCTGCTCCAAGTTGGACTGGGCGCCCTATGAGGTCCGAGATCTCATTGAAAGCAGTCTCGAGGGCTCGAGCCCGATCAGAGTCGACGCTGAACGAATCGTCGGAGCCAGAGACTCGTTCGAGATGAATCGAAACATTCGCCCTACCGCGGGAAATAAATCGGAGAACCAATTTACGAAGATCGGCTTCAAGGCACGTGAGTTCGCGTGGTAGGCTGAAATGAATGTCAGCCTGCTTACGGTTGACAGTCGCGACTTCAACGCGGGCGATGAGGCCATCGTCCGCGTGTTCAGCGCGACCGAATCCGGTCATTGATTGCATGTTTCGATAAGTAGGTGGTCAGGGAGAGCTTTACCAGAATCACTTACGGTCTTTTTCCTCATCCGGCAGGTCCTCATCGGGAAGGAGTGGATCGTAATCAGGATCGTCCTCAGGGAGTGGATCGTGGTTTGGATTTTCCTCCGGAGCCTTATGCTCGCCCGGATATTCCATATAGTCGTCACTAATGTCCTGATGTTCGCCCTCTCCAGCTAGATCCATGTTTTCGTGGTCAGAGTGGTAGTGCGGATCATGATCATCATGGTATTCGTCATGATGATATGGGTCGTGGTCGTGGTCCGGATCAGGGTCTAAATCTGAATCAGGGCTGTCATCTGGATCAGTATCGGGATCATCATTCGATGAGGAAAGGAGACGGGCCATGCGGTCTTTTTCTTCTTCTTCTTCAAGCTTCTTAACCTTTTTCTCAT
>JAQWSX010000120.1 GCA_029242935.1 Akkermansiaceae bacterium | reverse complement strand
CAGGAAAAGAAATGCCCGCGGGTTGGAAAGGCAAGACTTGGGCTTGCCAACAAGGTGCCGATGCCGCGGTTGGTGAATGGTATCTTTATCTCGATGCCGACATCACCCTCCTCGAGAATGGACTCGCTAAATTGGCAGCTCTTACCTCAGTTAAGGCCACCCATTCTATTTGCCCTTTCCACAAAATTCAGAGGCCCTACGAACAGCTTTCCGCCTTCTTTAATACCATCACCCTTGCCGGCGTCGACACCTTCGCCGCCACCCCATCTGCTCAGGGCACCCTCTTCGGCCAAGTTCTCCTAGTTCATCGCGACCACTACCAAAAAGCCGGAGGCCACGAAGCGGTCAAAGACGAAATACTCGAGAACTTCCAATTCGCCCAGCGCCTCAAAGCTCAGGAATTCGACGTCAATTTATATCTGGGTAAAGGAACAGTCGAGATGCGCATGTTCCCCCACGGACTCGCTCAACTCGCAAGCAGCTGGAAAAAAGGCTTTCTTGCCGGGGCAGCTCAATCCCCAAAGCGCGCGCTCCTCAATACCTCACTCTGGCTCACTGGTGGCATGATGCTACTCGTGGCCTTCGCGCTCATTCCATTTGGAAATTCCGCTTTCCTATCGACAACTCTCCTTTGCTCATTTTGCTACGGCCTTCTCTCCTTCTTTTGCTTTCGACTCGCCGGCAACTTTTCAATCTTTACTGCCCTCTTTTTTCCGATCCCTCTCTTGTTCTATCAAGCCCTCTTTTTCAAGGCTCTCCTTGATCAGAAGAAAGGCGTGAAAGCCACCTGGAAAGGTCGCACCATCGACTAACAACACGCTATGTGGCTCGAATTTTCCAATCTAACCATCACCTTGCTCAACTGCCTTGGCATCCCCGCGGTCCACCTAGCAATCGCCTGGCTCTGCGAAAATTTCGCCGACCGCCGGTTCATCCGTTGCCTCCCGTCTGTCGCACCAAAGCCGAATAACTTTTACGAAAAATATCTCTTCATCCGGCGTTGGAAACACTTGCTGCCAGATGGAGCGCCATGGTTCGATGGCTTCCCGAAAAAAAAGCTTCAATCCACCGAGCCCGACTACCTCCGTAAGTTTATTCTGGAAACCCGACGCGGCGAATTTTCCCATTGGGTTCAGTGGATCCTAATTACCGGCTTCATTGCGTGGAATCCGTTTCCAGCCAACCTCATAATCATCGCTTACGCTTTCGCCTCAAACGTCCCCTGCCTCGTCAACCTGCGACACACCCGTCAGCGTCTTCTTCCCGTCCTCATAAAACAGTTATAATTAGGGATTCATCCAAGGTTCATTTTCATTCGGATATATTCGCAATGTCATGAAACAAATCAAGCTCATCGTAACTATCATCTCTGCTTTCCCGTTCATGCTCTCGGCCCAAGGTCCAGGTGGTCCCGGAGGGCCTCCTCCGACCGATCCCCTCACCGCCCTTCTCGATAAGAACGAAGATGGCAAACTCTCAGCCGGCGAAATAAAGCGCGCTCCAAAAGCCCTTCTTAAGCTCGACGAAAATGATGACAACTCGATCAGTTCCGATGAATTAAAGCCCGAAGAACCCAAAAAGAGCCGACGCCAGCGCCGCAAAGAACGGGACGGAGAAGGGCAACAGCCACGCCCTCCTCAACCACCAAAATCCCCACTCATGGAAGCGCTTGATACCAATGAAGACGGAGAGCTTTCAAAAGAAGAAATCGCAAACGCCATCAAATCATTGACTGCTCTCGACAAAGATCGCGACGGGAAAATTTCCCAAGAGGAATCTGGCCTCGAGTCTAAGAAAGACCGACAGCGCAACACCCCCCCGCAAGGCGGGCCCGGTGGACCCCCGCAGGGTGGACAAGGTGGACCTCCGCAAGGTAGAAAAAGACCACCTCCTCGCTAAAACTTACTTTCGATCTCTCGCTCGATCGTTTCAAAACGATCAAGCGGGGTTCTTTTGCCTAAATCCAAAAGCTCATTTCTGTTTTTTTAAATAGTCTACCAAAAGCCTGACTCCAACTCCGGTCCCGACAGGACCACCTTGATAATCCCGGCTCGTCGCGCCCCAGGCAGTCCCGGCAATGTCGAGATGGGCCCAAGGAATTTCACCCACAAAGTTTGAAAGAAAAGCACCCGCAGTGCACGAACCTGCTCCCGTTGACGGACTTCCAATATTCTTCAAATCCCCGACCGAGCCCTTCATATCTTCTTTGTGAAAATCAATAATTGGGAGTGGCCAGACCAGTTCGCCAGTCGTCTGCCCCGAAGCGACCAATTCATCCGAAAGCATTTTGCTATTTCCCATTACTCCGGTCAGTTCATGACCGAGAGCGACCACCACCGCGCCGGTTAAAGTGGCTAAATCAATCATAGCATCTGGCTTGATCGTCTTCTCAGCATAAGCCAGTGCATCTGCCAAGATCAGGCGCCCCTCGGCATCGGTATTGAGGACCTCAATCGTAAGCCCATTACTCGCGGTCACCACATCCCCCGGCTTCACCGAACTTGCATCAGGCATATTTTCCGAGGTTGGAACAAGACCGTGAACCTCAACATCAGGATTCAACCCCGCAAGCGCATGAAAGGTTCCCAGCACGGCGGCTCCACCTGACATATCATATTTCATCTCATCCATGCGTGCCGATGGCTTGATGCTGATTCCACCCGAATCAAATGTGAGCCCTTTTCCCACCAAGCAAATCTTACGCTTCGCCTTCTTGGCGGGCTTATAAACAAGATGGATTAAATAAGCCGGCTCCGAAGACCCTCGAGACACTGACAACAACGAGCCCATTCCGAGCTTCTTCATCGCCTTTTCGTCCAAAGCCTTCGCCGTGATTCTTGACGAACCCTTCGCAATCTTACGGGCCTCGGCGACCATATCCTTTGGACGCATCTTATTTGCAGGGGTGTCCTGTAAGCGGCGTGCGAAAGTATTTCCCTCACCCACGATCGCGCCGGTCTTAGACCCGCTCGAGATTTCCTTCGAGGACTGGATAACCACCCTTTTCAGAGAACTCTTCTTCGGTGACCGCTTAAAATCAACGAGACGATGAGCACCCATCACCAGACCTTCCCCCAAGGCCTGCCCAAAATCTTCGGCAGACTTATCCAGCTTAAGATCCACCCAAAAGGTCACCGACGCCGCATGAGTCTTCTGGGCCTTCTGGGCCGCAATAGCTGCGGCTCGTCTTACGGTCTCCAAATCAAACGACTTCCCCTTTCCTAACCCGATCAAAAGCACCCGCTCTGCCGGACCGTCGATCGTATCAGCAAACCGAGTCTCCCGACTCTTCCCCGAAAATGAAGTTTCAACACTTTTCGGAATCGAAACTCCTGACGGTAACTTGGGAGCTCTTCCCTCTGGGGATAATAGCACCAATAAATCCGTCTTC
>JAQWSX010000112.1 GCA_029242935.1 Akkermansiaceae bacterium | reverse complement strand
GCGGGAGACCAAGAATGTCGGCATAAATCTACATCAGGTCGGCATTCTTCACGGCAAGTCCCACGCTGGTAATCACCCCCTCTTTCCCCCTATCCGGTCCGATCATCCTTCCTTTTCCGCAAAAAGAAAATTCCTAGCAATCCGCAAGACATTGAAAATATTTCTTGAAGCGGCAAGACGGTAGGTAGTATTTTAATTTGTTCTAATACTAAATTACTTTATTCCTCACCCTCCATGAAAGCATCATCAATTCTCTGTATCGTCTTAGCGTTCGCCGCCATTTCCTCGACGAACTCCACGGCGCAGGAGATCGCCAACTCGATAGATGACTGGGCGGTTAATCCCGGAGTGCAAAGTTCTGAAAACTGGACCTACGGCTACCGTAATTACACCGCAGACGGCGGCGCGCAGGACTACAACCCGACGGCTGACTTCACCCAGTTCGCTGGCGGTGCTACAGACGGCGCATGGAATGCTGCAACCCAACAGTGGAGCGGCAACGGTTGGGATTTGAACACCGCGGGGGCTCCACCTTGGACAGTCCTGCTACAGGAGACGACCCACCCGAACAGCGCGGGCAATGGTGGTGAGCACTGGTCGATCCGACGCTGGACAGCCGATGAGCTGGCCACAATCACGCCGGTCGCGATCATGTGGCACCTGCGCAAAAACAACGGCGCTAACGATGGCGTCACCGGTTCGGTCCACGTCAACGGCGTCCAGATCGACACCCATACGATCCCCGGATCTGATCAGATCGGGTTCGAACGGACCGTCTATGCGAACCTACGACCCGGGGACACGGTCGACCTGATCCACTCGCCGCAGGGGATGGCGAACCGGACCGATGGCAACGATGCTTCATCGAATTGGATGAAGGTGAACCTGAGCATCCCGGCCGATCCGCAGCAACCGGACGGCACGCCCTTTGTCCCGGTGTCGGCGGACGATACCGACGGCGACGATCTTCCCGACGATTGGGAGGAGCTGTTCTTTCCAGGCGACCTCACGAAACTCAGCGGTAAGGGTGGCGCCGACAACGACATGGACGGGTCGTCAGATCTCCAGGAGTTCGAGCGGGCCACTGATCCCACCGATCCCGACAGCGACGACGACGGTCTGAGCGATGGTGTCGAGACCAATGACGGCAACTTCATCGACGCGACCGCGACCGGCACCAGCCCGAACGAGACCGACAGCGACAATGATGGAATTGATGACAAGGACGAGATCGACGCGACCGAGGGGGAGGCGACCAACCCAACAAAAAGCGACTCCGATGGTGATGGACTCGAAGACGGCGACGAGTTCGCCCGCGGCACCAGCCCGAACGACGACGACTCTGACAACGATACTTTCCTAGACGGCGACGAGCTGAGTGCCGGTTTTGATCCACTGGATCCGAATAGCAACCCCGGCACGATCGTGGCAGACTCGATGGCAGATTTCTCCGGCGAGCAGGGAAAGTTGAACTGGACGAACGGTTACCGCAATTTCACTCAGGATGGCGCTGAGATTAACTATGATCCGATTGCCGACTTCATCCCCTTCGTCGGTGGGGACACCGGCGGTGCCTGGGACGGTGCCACACAGCAGTGGGACGGCGGAAAATGGGATCTATTACAGGGCGGTGGTCCGTGGACCGAGATCGCCCGCGAAGCGACTCATCCCAATGGCTCGAACAGCGCGCCGAACGACGAGCACTGGCCGATCCGACGTTGGGTCGCCAACGACCTAGGAGTGGCGACCCCGCTCGCTCTTACCTGGCACATTCGTGAGACAAACCTAAATGGCACCGGCGTAACCGGTTCGCTCCACCTCAATGGCGTCCAAGTCGATACGCTCGCCCTCGCCGGTGGCGACGGTGTCGGAGCGATCAGGACTTTCTATACCAACGTAAACCCGGGCGACACCATCGACCTTGCACTGACGCCCTGGGGGCTCAACGCCGATGGTCACGACGGCTCGGACGGATCTGCTTACTGGCTGCGAATCGATTCTTACATCCCGCCAAACCCACTGCAACCCGACGGTTCGCCGTTTGTCGCGGCAAGCGGGCTGCCATTCCAAATCACAAGATATGAGATAGATCTGGATAAGAAAACAATGACCGTCTTCTGGCCATCCGCTGACGGACGCATCTACGCCGTTGATAAAAATGCAAATTTAACCGAAGTGTGGTTGGAGGAAATCGACGAGATTCTCGCTACCGGAAAAGAAACTAGCTACGAAGTCCCTCTGCCCTTGCTGCCCGGCGGTCCGATTCCTGAGCGACTCTTCGTGCGCGTCCGCGACGTCACCAACCTTCAGTAATATCGATGATCCCACAAGATGGCAACGACGGGACCAACTACCGGTTCACCATCGAACGCATACCGGAGTCGAGCGCGATGACACTCCTGCTCGATGGTTTCGCTTTTGCCTTTCGAGGCCGCCGCTAGGCGGTACCAAGACAACATTCTTTGCCGGAAGGGCAGCTGGTTACCACCAGCTGCCCTTCTGCTTTTAAAGATCAAAAATGCTGCTCGTCTCCGTGCGAGCCGAATGCGATAATTTTGCGATCATGACCCGCCGAGCCCTTCAAGCCTTGCTCTTGTTTTCTCTGGCTCTTCTGACGGCTTGCGAGAAGAAGGAACCGGCCACCACACCGCGCGAAGGCGAAGCCGCGGTTCCGGGAACAGAGCTCGAACTCCTGCCAGACGATCCCGGCGAGGGTGGATGGGAAACCGAGACCTGGAGTGCCGCAATCCAGACGCAGCTAAACCGAATCAAGTCGGCCCTTCTCGATGGCAACATCGAATTGGCTCTTGCCGGGGTAGAGGCGGAAGGATGTCAATCGACGCGGCTCGTCCCGAAGAATAAACAGCAATTCGGTGACAGGGTTGCCCGGCTCCCGGCTGACACCAAGGACGTTCCAGCCGAATCATTCACTCAGGCGCTGGTGGAATTGCGCGAGTTGTTTTCTCAATCACCACGACACGCGAGCGCCAAGATTGTCGGCATCTCTCCCGCCGTGAACGGCAAGGCTGATACGCGTGTCGCCTTTCAGATCGATGCCGCCGGGATTCAAGTGAACTCGCAATGGAATTGTCGTTGGCAGAAAGAGGACAGCAATTGGAAATTGGAATCGATTCGACTAGCGACTTACGAGGAGGTGCGGGTGCCTGCCGGGGCCTTCGCCGACGCAACCGAGTCGGCTGCCGGGCGAGATGCAACTTTCCGCGAACAATTCTATCGCAGCCAGGATCACTGGATGGCACGCATCGAGATGCGCATGGGCATCGACATCAGCGGCTGGCAAGGTTTGGCAATCGCCGATATCGATGGCGATGGCTTGGAAGATATCTACGTCTCGCAGCCGGGCGGATTACCCAACCGCCTTTACCGACACCGCCCTGACGGAACTCTTGAAGATGTCTCGGCGAAGGCCGGCGTCGATTGGCTCGATACAACCCACGGTTCGTTGTTCGCCGATCTCGACAACGATGGTGATCCCGATTTACTCGTCGGCGCGGCGGATGGGATCATTGTCATGGAAAACCACGGCGATCTTCAGTTCGAAGTGGTTGCGACCAAACTGCTTCCCGCCGGCCTCGCGTATTCGATCGCTGCCGCGGACATCGACCAAGATTGCGACCTCGACTTTTTTGTCTGTGGTTACACTCCACGTGCGGGTGTCAGCCGCCACCACGTGTTCGCTCATCCGGTGCCATTCCATGACGCCAACAATGGCGGACGCAATGCCCTGTTTCGCAACGATGGCGACTGGCGTTTTACTGATGTGACCCGCGCTACCGGTATGGAGGAGAAGAACACCCGCTTCAGCTACGCTGCCACTTGGGAAGACTACGATCTCGACGGTGATCTCGACCTCTATCTGGCTAACGATTTCGGCCGTAACAGTCTATACCTCAACGATTTTTCCCAGAGCGGCAGAGTGCGTTTTACGGATGTCGCAGAGGAGGCCGGGGTGGTCGATATCGCACCCGGAATGTCAGCATGTTGGGGAGACTATAACAACGACGGGCACGCGGACCTGTATGTCGGCAACATGTTTTCCTCCGCAGGCAACCGTATCGCCGTCCAGCCCGAATTCCTCGCCGGGGCAGACGCGGAAACACGGGGAGAATTCTTGCGCCACGCTGGCGGAAATTCCCTTTTTAAAAACACGGGCGATGGAAAATTCGCAGATGTCGGCAAACAGCTCGGCGTCAGTGGTGGTCGCTGGGCGTGGTCGTCCAAGTTCGCCGATCTCGATAATGATGGCTGGCAGGACATCGTCGTTGCCAATGGATTCATCACACAGGAAGACACTGGTGATTTGTGAAGCTTTTACTGGCGACAGGTCGTGTCGCAATCTCCGCTCGGTGAGGAGCCGGAGCCAGGATCGACTTACCTCGATGCCTTTGGCGAACTCGCGCAACGCATCCGCACGGGTGCTTCGTTCAGCGGACGCGAACGAAATTGTGCGTTTCTCAATCTGGGAGGGGAGTCATTCGCCGACGCCTCCGCGGCGCTCGGGCTCGATCTGGCACAGGATAGCCGCGGCATCGCGCTATGCGACTGGGATCACGATGGCGACATCGATCTGTGGATGACCAACCGTACCGCACCGCGCTTGCAGTTCATGCGCAATGAGAACGCCGCCGCTGGCAAGAACTCTGTTGCATTTTTGTTAGTCGGAGATCCACAGGGTGGCAGTCCGCTCGACGCAGCAGGCGCCCGCCTCGTCCTCAGTGCCAGCGGCACTGATCGCGTGCAGACGGTGCATCTTGGCGACGGTTTTTTGAGCCAGTCGAGCCGCTGGTTGCACTTCGGGCTAGGCGAGTCCGACAAGATCGATCGGGTTGTCGTCCACTGGCCGGCTGGCAATGCCGAGGAGTTCGAGGGCACTGAAACCGGCGGAAGATATGTGCTTAAGCAACTCACAGGAAAAGCTGTCGCCTCGCAGAGCAAGGGATCCAGGGTTATAGAAATTAGAGAGTTGGAGCTTCCAAAACCCACCGCGCTTGCTCGCATTTGGCTCTCGGAACCGGCGGATTTACCGAACAATCTCACGCTCCCCCATCTGCCTAACGGACCAGTCTTGCTTAATCTCTGGGCAAGTTGGTGCGCACCGTGCCTGGCCGAACTCAAAGCTTTCGGCGCGGTCGATGGCCTTCCCATCGTGCCCATCAATATCGAAAATCTCGAAGGAAATGAGGTGATCAGCGCGAAGGAAGCCAAAGCTATCTTAAACTCTGCGGGGATCGAACAGGCTGGAGGATTTGCCGATACAAAATTGATCGAGGAACTCAACAAGGTCATCACCGATCGGATCTACCGCCACCGCAATTTGCCTCTGCCAGCGAGCTTTTTGTTAGATAAGAATCGCCGTATACGCGCAATCTATAAAGGCAAAGGTGAGGTGGCGACTATCGTCGCAGACCTGGAAAAATTGAGTGAAGTAAACATCAATCCAAAGGATGCGGCGGTGCCATTCCCTGGCCGCTGGTCGGACGGGATCTTCAAGAAACATCCGATTGCCGTAGCTAGCACCTACCGCGAGGGCGGCTACGACGACGATGCTCGCGATTACCTCCAGCGATCACTGGCGAAAATCGGCGGTGAAGATACGGGGGGTAACCTGCGCCTAGCTGACATACATATGAGGCTTGGCGACATCGATCGCGACGCCGGGAAACACGAGTCTGCGATCAATCACTACCGGCAAGCAATCGCCGGGAATCCGCAGCTCATGCCCGCACGAATTTTTCTAACTCTCTCACTAGCGGAGGCCGGCCATTCGAAAGAGGCTCTACAGATGGTCGCGAACTTGAAGGCCGCATCACCGGACAATCCAAACTTTCTCAACGTAGAAGCGGACGTCCATCGCGCCTTGGGGGATGAGGCTCAAGCGGCTGCGGGATATCGATCCGTCTTGGCAATCAATCACCGCTACATTCCGGCGATCGAAGCCCTCACGTCGATCCTCGCGACATCGGCCGATGCCGGAATCCGTGACGGAGTGGCAGCGGTAAAAATGGCGGAGCATCTGGGAGGGGCGCCGGGCGCGAGAGCGAATCCGCGCATTCTTCTAACGATCGCCGACGCCTACGCAGAGGCAGGCAACTTTAAGATGGCGTTACACGAGGCAGAGAATGCGCTGAAATACCTATTGCTCTATGGTGACGACCAGAAGATCGGCCGCCTCCAAAAGCGCATCATCCTGTTTAAGGAAAAAAAGCCCTACCATGTCGGGCAAGACTAATGCTCGTTTGTTTTGCAAGTTGGTTTAAAATTGCAGTCGTCAGTTCCTTGAACTTCGTTTTTTCAGACGCGTGAATCAACTTCCCGGGTCGAGCGAAGACCGTGATGGCGGATGGGGTTGAAATTCACTCCGGTCCAAAGGCGGCTTCATCCCTCTCCCAGTAAAAGAAAATTCCTAGCAGCAGTGGGAACTCCGAAGTTTACATCCACCTCGCGCTAAACCTATTTTGACTCCTATGACCAAGAGCCAGGTAATGTCCCAGTTGAAAGAGAACCGAAACGAGCGCGGCATTGCAAATTAGACCAAACGGAAAATAAACACCGGTGGCCTGAAGAGCTTCGGTATCGGCCTCACCCAACTTCGTAAATTAGCAAAGCAAATTGGACGTGACCACGAGCTCGCTTTAAAGCTTTGGGCATCCGACAACCATGACGCCAAAGTTGTCAGCCTCTTGATCGATGACCCACAAAAGCTCACTCGCGAACAGGTGGAGAAACAAGTCGAAGAAATCGCTGCCGGACACTTGGCTCACGTCTTTAGCACCTGCGATGCCACCCTCGCCAAAGCTCCCATTGCTTTCGAATTGGCATGCGACTGGATGAAAAACAAGGACCCAATCCGTCGCCGATGCGGATACAGCCTCATTTACGAGCTCTCAAAAAAACGACGCACGAAAGAGCTGACAGACGAATTCCTTCTCTCTGTCATCGACCAGATCCGAAATCGCTTCGAATCAGAAGATACTTGGGAGCGCATGGCCATGGCCGGAGCCTTGGTCGGAATGGGCAAACGAAACAAAACACTCAACAAAGAAGCCCTCAAGGTGGCTAAAAAGATGGGGCCAATCGATTTCAATGAAGGAACGGGAAACTGTGATCCCTTCGATCCGGTCAAGCACCTCACGAGCGACTATCTGAAGAAAAAACTCGGTCTAAATTGATCTAACCCAAAACATTTACATTGCCCTTACCATCCTCTCTCCGCACTGTGATAGACCTACCTCTATGAAATCTTACATTCTTACCCTTGTCATTATCACCTCCTTGCTCCAATTCGTTTTCGCCGGAGGAAACACCTCAATCGTCGACCTTAAAAAAGTTTCCTCCATCAAAATCGAAGATCATAAGATCACCATCGTTGGAAGCGGCATGCTCCGCAAACGCGTCATGACAGACACAGCCCACGGTGATTCGACCTGCTTTGGTCAGCCAACTCAAATGCTTCACGCAAAAGTGACTGATTGTGTCTTCGTGGTTGTCCCATACTTCGTCCGAGACGATCTCAAGGGTGTTCCAGGCCCCGACTCGAGGAACTTGACTCCGGAAATAAAAGCCCTCTCCGAAAAGTGGTGGAAGGGCACACTTGCAGTAGCAAAAACTATCAAAATCGGAGACGCCATCGGAATCGGCTACCAAAGCGAGAAAATGACTCTCACGAGTGTCTACGTCACCAAGATCGTCGGATCCGGCAGTCTCAACATCAAGAAGGTCGCCCAGGCGAAATAGCTTAACAGACTTTTCCCAAAGACCGGCGACGAGAATTTTTAAGCCTGTCCCCCTTCCACCGCAACCTTTCTCCCCCCTCCACTACGGCCCAAATGCGGCTCCAATCTTTCCGGCCGAAAACTAAAATTCCCTACGAGTCCAGTTCAAGTTACTCTTGATCACCGCTTTGAGATTTTCATCTTGCGGATTCAGGCGAGCACCTCGCGAATCAAATGCCCCTCAACATTGGTCAACCGGCGATTAATCCCGTTGTGGTAGTAGGTCAAATTCTCGTGGTCGAGGCCTAGGAGGTGGAGAATTGTAGCATTAAAATCGTAGAGCGGATGAATATCTTGGATCGCCTTGCGTCCGAGTTCATCCGTCACTCCGTGGCTGACACCCGGCTTGACTCCTGCTCCGGTCATCCAACAGGTGAACCCATCTGGATTGTGGTCCCGCCCCCGCGCCCCTTTCTGAAACATGGGCATGCGCCCGAACTCGGTGCACCAAACCACCAAGGTGTCTTCCAGCAAACCACGTTGGCGCATATCCTCGATCATTGCAGCCGCTGGTTGATCAAGGATCTCCGCGTGGACGTCATACTGCTCCTTGAGCTTACTGTGTCCGTCCCAATTGAGTTTACCTCCGCTTGCATAGGCCCCATTAAACAGTTGCACAAAGCGCACTCCGCGCTCGATGAGCCGTCGCGCCAGAATACAGTTCTTTGCAAAACCAGCCTTAGTGGGATTCGAAGGGTCGTCAGCACCATAGCTCTTGAGAATATGAGCAGGCTCCGAACTGAGATCGCCAATTTCCGGCACACTAAGCTGCATGCGGGCCGCAAGTTCATAGCTGGCAATACGGGCCGCAAGTTTACCATCCCCCGGATTCTGCTCGAGATGTCGCGCATTCATCCGCTGCAAGAGTGAACGGGTGGCATGGTCTTTACCGGGAGTAATCCCGGCAGGAGGCGAGAGATGTCGTACCGGCTTCGACGCACTAAAAGTCGTCCCCTGAAACTCTGCAGGTAAAAATCCAGGACCCCAATTATTGACACTCGCTTGAGGGACACCGCGCGGATCGGGAATGGACACGAAGGCTGGCAAATTCTGATTCTCCGTGCCGAGGGCATAACTCACCCATCCTCCCATGCTCGGAAAACCGTCCTGAACAAAACCAGTCGAGAGAAAGTTCTCCGCCGGTCCGTGCGTGTTGGTCTTGCTCGTAAGTGAATGAATAAATGCAAAATCGTCAGTCTGTTTGGCGAGATGTGGAATCATCTCTGATACCATCTTGCCCGTTTCTCCCCGAGGGAGAAATTCGTATTGCGGCCTCGCAAGATTTCCGGCGGGCCCCTGGAAGGTCACCGCTGGCCCACCCTTCAAAGGTTTACCATCTTGTTTGATGAGTTCGGGCTTGTAATCCCAAGTCTCCAACTGACTCACCGCTCCGGCACAGAAAATAACCACGACGTTCTTTGCCTTCGGAGCAAAATGAGGCGGTCGGGGAGCGTAGGGTCGGGTCGGGTCGATGATCGGATGTTGAACGCCCAATAAATTCTCGCGACTGAGCAAACTAGTCAGAGCAATCGAACTCAATGCCGTCGCACTATTTGACAGAAAATTGCGTCGATCAAGAAGGTGCCGACCACCCGGCGAGAGATGCTCAGAGAGATAATTCATGGAATGAATAGAAATTCGTTGCTGTTCATCAGCGCTCGACAAAGGGCTGCCAGTCCGTGTTCGCGCACTACAGGCAAGGCGTCAGCAATTTCATCGTCGGAAGGCTCACGAGCCAACGAGAGCTTATAGGCCCGGCGGAGACAGGCATTTAAATCTTCCCCGGCTTCGAATTTAACTCGCTTGGCGAGATTCTCAGCACAATCAATCACAAATTGGCTATTGAATAAATTCAGTGCCTGGATCGGGGTCGTCGACTGCCGACGGCGAGACACACTCTGTCCGGCATCCGGACAATCAAAGGCACCGAAAATAGAATCGGGCTCCATTCGGATCTTGTGGGCATAGATCATCCTCCTCAACCCCTCACCCGCAAAAGACTCCACCGGCGGAAACCCAGACAGCCCACCTCGCGACTTGAACAAGTCAAATCCAGGCCCGCCGGTTTTTAAATTCAACTGACCCGCCACTGCGAGAATGGAATCGCGCAGGGCTTCAGCCTCCAGCCTTCGTGATGGGAATCTCCACAACAAACGCACATCGGCGTCTTTCCCCTGCGCGTCCGCATTGATCAATCCTGATTGCCGGTAGGTCTCAGAGAGCGTGATGAGACGATGCATCTCCTTTATCGACCATCCGGAGCGAATAAACTCAGTCGCCAGCCAATCGAGTAACTCGGGATGAGTCGGCTTGGCACCGGCACGCCCAAAGTCGTTCGAGGTTTCCACAAATCCAATTCCGAAGTGCCCTTGCCAAATTCGATTTATCGCAACACGAGCAGTCAATGGATGATCTGGGCTAGCAATCCAGTCGGCTAAAACGGCACGCCTCTCGGACTCCGGAGCATCCTTCGCCAAAGAAATATCGCCAAACGCCGACAACACGGCAGGTGCCACTTCCTCCAACGGTTGCTCCGCGTCTCCCCGATTAAGTAGATGCACCGCTTCAGGCTTTCCAAATGCACCACCAAAGACCAAGCGTTTGGCTTCCAACTCTCTTATTCTGGCTTCGGACGAGGTCTTTTTATTCAAGAGAACCTTCGCCTTGTCAGCCTGTTCGGGACTAAAACCATTGAGAGCCGAGGGCCCACCCTCCTCCTGTTTATACCGATCACTCGAATCTGCTACCAGGTGCCATTTCCCCGCTTCATCCGCCACTTCGATTAAATAATCCAGTGCGAGCCGGTCCGCGTATTTGCCCTGACGATCCCTTCCCCACACAATACGCTCGATGGTCTGCTCATGCGGAAATTCTATCATCACCCACCCCTCACCCGCGCTGCACATCCAACTGCGCTCGTTGCCGAACTTCCCGTCATTGACAAAGTGGAGCTCGTGTCGATTCACTGCGACATTGCTTCCAGATGCAGTCGCCACCGCTCCGGATGTGGAAAGAGCCACGTTTTTTCCTCCGGTATCAAACACTTCGAGCTCATCAATACACGGCTCATACTGATTGGCCTTACGTATCGTAAATCGCACCTTGCGGGTCGTCACCGGAGGAAAACGCTCAACGTTCAACTTCGCGCTCACTGCAGGTCGCATCGTTCCTGAACGAGCCAGAGGAACAAGCCCCGCCAGTGATTGATCGATCCCGCGAATCGATTCGGCGAGCTTTTCCACCTCCTGGCGGTTCTCCTCCCCCTCCGTAGTGCGCATCGGCCGATCTCCATAGGACACCCCTGAAAAAAAAGCCTGTAGCGAATAGTAGTCCTTGGCGGTGATCGCATCGAATTTGTGATTGTGGCAGCGCGCGCAGCCAACGCTCAGCCCGAGAAACGCTTCGCTGGTGTTGATGACGATCTCCCCGAGTTCGTCCTGGCGCGCCAGGCGTTTCGACGCATCATCCTGCCCGATCTGCCCGGGCAGTAAGCGCGCCGCAGTGACTAAAAAACCGGTCGCGGCATCTTTCCCCATCCGGTCACCGGCAAGTTGCTCACGAATAAATTGATCGAAGGGGATGTCATGATTAAAGGCCTCGATAACGTAGTCGCGATACGGCCAGGCATTTGGGCGCGGCGTGTTAACTTCGAAGCCGTGGGTGTCAGCATAGCGGACGACATCGAGCCAATGCTGCGCCCAACGCTCACCGTAACGGTGAGAATCGAGAAGGTCATCAACGACACGCGCATGGGCATCATCCCGCGTATCGCTCAAAAACGCATCGACCGTTTCCGGTGCCGGGGGGAGCCCAATCAAATCAAAATACACCCGCCGGAGCCAAGTAACACGACCGGCCTCGTCCGACATCGTCAATCCGTGTTCGCGGAGTTCAGCAATGATAAACGAATCAAGCGAGCGACCCGTTTTAAACACTTTCAAAGGCTTGAACGACCAATGATCAGTTCGGTCCTCAAGCTGCACCTCATCAATCCCTTCCGGCCAAACCGCCCCCTCGTTAATCCAAGCGGTAAGGGTGGCAATCTCTTCGGAGGACAAGCCCTCACCTTTCGGCGGCATGCGACCTTCTTCGTGTTTTCCGGTGACAAACTCAATCAGATTACTCTCCCCCGCCTTGCCGGGAGCAATATTGGGCTTGTAGTATTCACCCCCCTCCAAGGCGGCTTCCCGCACGTCGAGACGCAGACTGGATTTCTGCTTTTTGGCCCCGTGGCAACGATAACAATGTTCCTCAAAAATCGGACGAACCTCACTCTTGAAGTCCACTGCGGCAGACACAAGTTGCACGGTCGCCCCAAGGATAGCAGCAATAGTTGGGAGTCGGTAATTCAAGATCTACTGGGAATAGGGATTTCCTGCTTCATACAAGGCTCTCACCTCGACATCACTCATGGTCCAACCAAGATCATCCACCCGACCACTGAGCTTGCAGTCCGCCTCATTAACCATCCAAGGCACTATTCCGTTCTTCCTGTCATCCCAGCCAATCGCGGTCGCAGCAATCGCCAACCCTTCATCTTGATCCAGAATTGAATTCAATCGTTCCGCGCCAGAGCCGCCGATCTTGCCGCCGAGATAAGATTTCGTAAGTGCCTCTAATTCTTCTTTCCCACTCATGATGATGATTTCTGTTGAGCTAAAGAACGATCAATACTATCAAGTAACGACCGACGAAGCCGAGATATGGCTCGACCCCTAGCTTACTTACTGATCGCCTTTGATACTCCAAAGCGTTGTCTCCGAACGCACGATCATCCTCTTATCCATGATGATAGGCGTCGCGAAAATGGGCTCGCCGAAATCGTTCTCGGCAATCTTTTGGGCTCCCTTGGGCGAGATCTCATGAACGTAGCAAACCCCTTCCTCTGTGAAGGAATAAAAGTGATCTCCCACCAGCATTGGCGACGCTGAAAAGTTACGTTTGAGCGACTCGGTCCAGAGCCGTTCGCCATCCTTTTTGTTGATCGCGCCCAGTTTTCCGGAATCTGTGATGAGATAAATGGTATCCTCTTTAACCACGAACGATGGTGTGGCTGGAATATCCTTCTTAACTTCCCACTTCACATGGCTCTTCGTCACATCCCCAGCTGCGCCGTTTAAATCGATCGCCATCAAACGTGGCTTCATGAATCCAGTAGCGACATAAACCACCCCTTCATCCAACAAAGGAGTCGGAACAAGCGACCATCCTACTCCACAATCAACCGACCAGACCAGCTCGCCATTCTTTGGTCGATAAGCCCCCACATGCTCGCTCCCCTGACTCACCACCAATGACTCCCCGTTCATCCCGATCACCAACGGTGTTCCAAAGGAAAACTTCTGCTTCAATTCGATCCCTCGATCTTTTTCCCATATCTTCTTCCCCGTTTTGGCATCAATCCCTCTCACCAAGGCGTCCTCTTTTCCATCGGCACTAAACACCAAGACACCATCGACAAGAACCGGACTTCCCCCGTTTCCATGCACCGCAGGATAACTCTCGTGGTAACGCCACTGCACTTTTCCATCTTTTAATCTCAGAGCAGCCGTTCCCATGTGCCCAAAGTGAGCATAAACCACTCCATCCGAAATCAGCGCCGACGGACTCGCTAAACTATTTTTGCGATGTCGCATCCCAACATCCTTCTCACTCGGATTAAAAACTTTCTGATCCCACACGATCTTTCCCGTCTTCTCATCAACCGCAATCACTCGCAACTCCACCTTCTCCTCTCCAATCGCCGTCGTCACCACGATCAATCCCGCGCTCATCACCGGCGATGACCACCCCTTCCCGGGAATCTTTGTCTTCCAAGTAATGTCTTTCTCAAAATCAATCTCAACCGGAACAAACTTTGCATCCACCACTCCTTGCAACTCTCCACCGCGAATTTGCGGCCACTCCACCGCCAGGGCCCCAAATGAAAGACTCAGGATCCCACTAACAATTTTTCCACACTTCATAGCTTTCTCCTACGGCACCAGCCCCCCCCCTCTTTCTCCCCAATCTGGTCCGATCCTAATGCGGGTTTAACACTTTCTTGGTAAAAGAACATTCCTAGGAACAAGCGAGGACTCGACGCCCTCATTTTTTGTCTCTAGGTTTAGCCAACATCCACCTTAACTTAACCACTCATGACTTATCCTCTCAACCTAAGCTTCAAAATCATCGCCGTCGCCCCCCAAGTCATTGTCAACGACAACCAGAACAACCCCATCTGTTACGTCAAACAAAAGCTGTTCAAATTTAAGGAGGACATCCAAGTATTTTCTGACCCGAACAAAACCCGGCAGATCGCCAACATCAAGGCGAACAAGGTGATTGACTGGTCGGCCCGCTACTTTTTTACCGACCATGAAGGAAACGACCTCGGCTCCGTGGGTCGGCAAGGCATGCGTTCGATCTGGCGCGCCCGATATGATGTGTTTAAATCCGGCAACGAGCTCGCCGACTTTAAAATTCAGGAAGAAAACCCATGGACCAGGGTGCTCGACGGATTTCTCGGCAACATTCCGATTGTGGGATTCCTGACCGGATACTTCTGCCACCCAACCTATATTGCCACCCGCGCCGACGGCACACCAGTGATGCGGGTGCGCAAGCAACCTGCTTTTTTCGAAGGGAAATTCACCATCGAAAAACTCGCAGACCTTTCACCCCAGGAAGAAGTCAACCTGATCTACTCCTTCCTCATGCTCCTCCTTCTGGAACGGGCCCGGGGCTAGTTAAGACTCCAGCCCCTTTCCCCCCCTCCGTTCCAGTCCAAAGGCGGATTCAAAGCCCTCCCGCCAAAAGAAAATTCCTAGCAGTTCGTGAAAATCTTCATAAAGACTACCTTCATCATAGTCGGGCTCCTTCTTGGCTACGAGGTGGCTCACTTGACCTTGTTGCAAGATTCTGATGGATGGGCGACTCTGGCATGGATGGAAAGCGTGCCCGAGGACGGTCCCTCCGCCAATGCCGACCCCGAGGACATCGGACGGTTTTCAAAAGTCCTGTCCTTCAAAGGCGAACCTTCCACCCCCTTGGTGGACTATCTGACACTCGCATCCCTAACCCTCACTGTGGTCTCGGCTTGGGTTCTATGGGCAAGGGAAAAGCAGTCGATCCGAGCGGATCGTTGGCGCGTAGCATTTGCCGTGGGGCTGGTCTCCTTTCTGAGCGTCACTTCGCTCGCCTTGTCAGGCGTCATCGCCGAGCCCGAGAAAATCGCCCCCGAGGCGTGGAACGAGGTCGTCGATCAATTGCAAGTCGGCGACGTAATCGCCTACAGGAAGGAAAAATGGAGCGCCAGGCGGGAACTGTTCGCCAAGGGAAAATTAACGGTCATTGGCTATCGCCTGTTCAAGTACGGACATCTCGCCATCGTCGTGGAAGACCCCGACGCGCCCGGCAGGAAAGTTCTCTTCACCAGCGAGAGCGCAAAGGGCGTCAACGTCGACGAGGACGCAGACTCCCTCCAGACCCATAACTGGGATGCCTATCGTCTCGACAAGTGGGATCTCATCGACCTTGGTCGTATCCGAGAAGGCATCCTCCGCTGCAAGGAAAAGTCAGGCAACTTCTTCGGCTACGACTTCACAGGAATGTTCGCTCTCTGGAACGAGGATCTAAAACCCGACCACGCAAAAGACTTCGGCACCGAGTACATATGCTCCACCTCGGTCGTCACCCTGCTCTACTTCGGCGGCTTCGAAAGCGACGCCACCCCGCGCCAAGAACTCGATCTTATCACCCCCTATCAAGTCGTTCGAGCAAAGGGACGCTTCGTGAAGCCACCCAGCTTGCCGGGCAAAGAATAGAAGCTAGCTACTCTGCCCCTTAGAGGGACGAGGGGTTGAGTTCTTGCCTCAGGCTTCCGCCACGGGCGGAGGGAGTTCGCGTTCGATTTCATCCAGACGGTATCCGAAACCCGAACCTCCGATGGTCGAAAGATTTAGAGTTCCATGCCTGCGCTGATAGAGACAGGGGTGAATCTTTGCCTCGGCGTTCGATGCTTACAACCCCCTTTCTCCCCCCTCCGTTCCGGTCCAAAGGCGGATTCAAAGTCATCCAGCCAAAAGCAAATTCCTAGCAGCCAGCTAGCAGCTAGCAGTCATCGATCGATTGGAATTTAATGAAGGATCTTTGTCATCACGTTTCCATGCACGTCGGTCAGTCGCATGTCGCGCCCCCCGTAACGGTAGGTCAGCTTTTCATGATCCATACCAAGTTGGTGCAACACCGTGGCCCACAGGTCGTAGACCGTGGTTTTGTCTTCAGCGGCATGGTAGCCCAGATCATCAGTGGCTCCGTGCACGCTGCCCCCCTTGATTCCCCCTCCGGCCATCCACAGACTGAAACCATAA
>JAQWSX010000099.1 GCA_029242935.1 Akkermansiaceae bacterium | reverse complement strand
CTAGCAGGAGGAGGGCTGAAGCATGGCGGCTACGTCACGCACAATCGCAACGACAATACTCCTCTTGGTAATCTTTTCGTCCGAATGCTTCAGGAAATGGGCATGGAAACCGATGCCTTTAGTACCAGTTCCGGTGTGCTGCGGTGGTGAACTAGTGAAGGGGTTCTGCCTCGAATCTTTAGCGACAGAAAGAGACTACTCATACATAAAGTAAGATTCTTCCTAAGAGAGAGGACTGAATTTGGGCCCTGCTTCAAGACGGCGTAAATTTTCAGTCTGATTTTGGTTCGCTGATGGTATAGCCTTAGGGCGTATGCATCTCGGAAAGAGTAGCCAATTGATTGCGGTGGTAAGTTTCATGTCTCTGGTTCCTTTATTGTCTCTGGCGGGTAACAAGCAGGTATCCGTGTCATTCGAATCCCGAGCTGGATCATTTTTGGCTGATTATTGCATTTCCTGCCACGGGGAAGAGAAGCAGAAAGGGGACATCACCTTAAACGATATCGGAATGGATTTCGGGTCGCGGGAAGAGGGGCAGCGTTGGATGGCCGTTTTGGATCAGTTGGAGACGGGCGAAATGCCTCCGAAGAAGAAAAAGCAGCCGGGCCATGTTGCGCGAATGGAGATCATCGCGGCGATTAAAGAGCAATTTCTTCGGGTGGGGAATCCAGTCGAGCTCATGCGATCGTCGCCAAAGTATGGGAACTATGTGGACCACCAAAAACTCTTCAGCGGAGAGCACAAGGGGCCGGCGTTTTCCCGTCCGAGGATTTGGCGGATTAGTCCTTTCATCGATGGCCAAAGCAGCCCTTTTAGTTTGTCGCAAGAAGAGGGTTTTAAGGACTACGCCCATATGTGGAGTATGGATAAGCCGACGATCGAACTTCTTTTGGTCAAGGCCCGTGGGGTGGTTGAGAAGCAGATAGGGCCTTCGGAGGATGATCTGAGGAGGCAGGATGAGATTTGGAAGAAGGAGATTTTCGACAAGCGGCGTAAGTTGCAAAAGGAGGTTGAGACGGCGGGAAAGGGCCTTGCCAAGACTCCGGAAAATGCCGGCTTAAAAAAGAAGTTGGAGAACCTCATCAAGCAATTGGAGAGAAATCAGGCGACGAACTTTGAGAAAGATCGCAAGCGGCCGTTTAACAAGTTGTCCGGGCTCAAGAAAAATGTCTTTTGGCGCATTGCCTATGGTGAAGAAATGCCACCACAGGAAGATTTGGATGAGGCTGTTTCGCGTCAGTTGAAGTCGGCCTTGCGTCGTCAACCGTCCGATGCGGATATCTCGAAGATGTCCGCTCGTTTGAAGGAGAGTATCGCTTCCTATGGGACCGAGACCGGGATGAGGTTGACCCTGACCTCGATTCTTTTGATGCCCGAAGCGATCTATCGGATGGAATTGGGGTTCGGCGAGGAGATGCCCGATGGACGTCGCAAATTGAGTCAGGCTGAGATCGCTTATGCTCTCGGTTATGCGCTGACCGATGGTGGACCGGATAAGGAGATCATGAACGATCTTTCCGGTGAAAAGCTGGGCGATCCAGAAGTCATCAGAGCTCATGTCGATCGCATTTATGAAAGCGCGATTACGGGGAAGGACAAGAGAAGGGGAAAGGCCGAGCGGGTGCTGCGCTTCTTTCAGGAATACTTCGCCTACGGAGGTGCGACGGATGTCTTCAAGGACGGTTCCCGGCATCCGGGCCACAGTCCGCGACCCAGCGATTTGCTCAAGGATACCGACCTTTTAATCATGCATGTTTTGAGAAAGGATCAGGATGTATTGAAAGAGCTCCTATCCACGGACATTGCTTATATCCGTCATGTTCCGGCCCGGCCGGGTTGGGAAACGATTGAGTCTTATAATGTGACGAAGAAGCAGGTTCGCGGGGAGAATCTCATCAGTGGTGAGAAGAATCAGAACAACCAACGTTATGTCTTGAAGCTCACCGGTCAGCGGGCCGGGATCCTGACCCAGCCGAGTTGGCTGACCGCGCATTCGACCAATTTTGACAACGATCCGGTAACGCGCGGGAAGTGGATCTACGAGCACTTGCTGGGCGGGATCATTCCTGACCTCCCGATTACGGTCGATGCGGTGGTGCCGGAAGATCCTGACAAGCCGTTGAGGAAACGTTTTGAGAAAACGCACGAAGAATACTGCCTGAAGTGTCACTCCAAGATGAATCCGCTGGGGATGGCGTTCGAGTTGTTCGACGACGTGGGCCGGTTTCGTGACAAGGGTGAGTTTCTTCGCGACAACAAAACCTTTGCGGAAGTGAATGCGAGCGGAGGGATCGCCCAAAGCGGGGTGGCCGGACTCGACGGGCCGGTCGACAATGCTCTCGAGTTGATGAAAAAGTTGGCGGAGAGCCCGCATGTGCGGCAGGTCTTTGTCCGTCATGCTTTTCGTTACTGGATGGGGCGTAATGAGACCCTCGACGATTCCCCAACTCTGATTGCGGCGGACCAGGCTTATGTAAAAAGCGGGGGAAGCATGAAGGCTCTCGTCGCTTCGCTTCTGTCCAGCGATTCATTTTTGTATCGCAAAGATTTCGACCAAAAGGAAAAGTAAGCCAATGCCATGAAGACAAGTGCCACAACACGACGACAAATGCTCAAGGGGTTCACGCTGGGAAGCGGGGGGCTGGTGCTTTCACCTCTTGTCAGTCAGTTGGCAGCACAAGCGGCTGGTAAGAACGAATTTCCGCAGAGATTTGTCTTCGTGGTGAAATCGAGTGGTCTCACTCCCGGGCACATCGTCCCGGAGAGTTTTATCGATGACTACATCGTTCAGAAAGAGAGTTATATCGCCGGTGAGGGCTACACCAGCGGAGTTCAGTTGAAGGATGGCGATAAGTTGGTGAAGCGTTCGCTAAAGGATGCGGTCTTGAATGATTCGATGAAATCGCTCGAGCCGTTCAAGAGCCGTTTGACGATTCTCCAGGGGTTAAGCGGCAATATGGTCACCGGAGGTCACATGTCGGGCTACGGATCGATGAGCTGTATGAAGGACATGATGGCCGAGACTATTGATCACAAGATGGCGATGCTCTACCCATCGGTCTTTTCACATTTGGGATTGTCCACTGTGACCGCGACGATGGGAACGCGCTTTGCAGATTCGGTTTGTTATCCCGGGATCTCGGCAGCGAGCAACACCAAGACCTTGCCTTTTCATGGCAGCCCAACCCAAGCCTACCAATCCCTATTTGGCTCGGTTGCCACCGGCAAAGATCGCAAGCAATTCGAATCACAGGGTAATCTTTTCGATTACCTCGGGGAAGATGTGAAGGCCATGCGCCGGAATCTCGTGGGAAGTGAAATGGAGAAACTGGATCATCACCTTGAAGCGATCGAAGATCTGCAGAAGCAGCGTCAGGGAATTCTGATGATGTCGGAGCAGATCAGGAAAGGGAAACCGGAATTCACGGACAAGTACACGACCATGACGATTGAGGATCGGCTTGAAGCTCACTGCGAAATCGCAGCCGGGGCTTTGATATCCGGTTTGGCCAACGTCGTGACCATTCGCACAGATGGGCTGGGATCCCAATACAACAAATTGGGATTCCTTAGTGGCCAGGTGCACGGGATTGGACATGGTAAAGTTCCTGAGGGTGCCAAATCGGTCGATCATGCGCGTGGATTGATCCGGGGATTCCAGCTCGACAATGTTGCTGGTATTGCGAATAAGCTCGCTGCCATCCCTGAAGGCAACGGGACGATGCTCGACAACACAACGATCATTTACTTCTCGGATGTGGGTGACAAACATCACGCCTCCAACAAGGAGTGGCCATTTGTCGTGCTTGGAAACATGGGCGGGAAGCTCAAGTCTGCCGGGCAATATATTCAGTACCCGCACAAGGGGCACGCCGGGCATCACACCATTGCGAGTTGGTGGATGACCTTGCTGGAAGCAGCAGGGAAGCCACAGGATGGCTTTGGAATGAAGGATAAGAATGTCGATCCAGAGGCCCAGCGGAGGTCTCTGACGGAACTGCTGAGCTAAGAAGTTTCGATGCCGGCATTTTTGGTCGTAGAGTTTTAGTCATTTTCGTGGTTTCCCATTCTCATCCAAACCGCCTAGGTTCTCCGAAAGATTCTATGAAACGACTCATCTCCTTATTAGTTCTTGCTCTTGCGCTTCCTCTTTCGGCGCGGAAGCCAAACATCATCTACATTCTTGCCGATGATCTTGGATACGGCGATCTCGGTTGCTACGGGCAAAAGATCATCAAGACTCCTAACCTTGACCGCATGGCGAAGGAAGGAATGAAGTTTACCCGCCATTATTCCGGAAGCACTGTCTGCGCACCGTCAAGAAGCGCACTTCTTCAGGGGAAGCATACTGGGCATATTTATGTTCGCGGCAATGGGAGCTTACAAATGCGGCGCGATCCTCTGGATCCGATTTTTCCGGCAGCCCTCCAGAAAGTTGGTTATCATACAGCTTTAATTGGAAAGTCCGGACTCGGTTGTAATACCGACGACTCGGCGCTCGTGATTGATAAGGGGTTTGACTACTTCTTCGGCTATACCTCACACACAGCGGCCCACTTTTACTATCCCGACTACCTTTGGCGAAATACCGAGAAGGTAAAGTATCCGAAAAATACCCTTCATGGTGGTGATCATTAT